>DATLKW010000372.1:0-2151 GCA_035538175.1 Gemmatimonadales bacterium
TCGCATCATCGCTGCTCTACGTCGGCGGGCTCACCACATGACTCCGGTTCCCCGCCGGTTGGACAGCCGAGGGGAGCAGGCTGCACTTTTGAGCCGTGCAAACACCACCCCTCGCCCGACGGAGGCCGCCCCATGCCCACACGAGTATTACCATGCTGGCAGTCCTCACGCTCCTCCCCGCCGGGGTGAAGGGCCAGTCTCGGGAGACCGGGTTCCTGGACCGACGGGTGAGCGTGGCTGGCCGGGCCTATCGCTATCAAGTGTTCGTCCCGGCCTCCTACACCGCAACCCAGCGCTGGCCCGTGATCCTCTTTCTGCACGGCGCCGGTGAGCGGGGTGACGATGGTCTGATTCAGACCCAGGTGGGCCTGGGTGCGGCGCTGCGCCAGAACGCGGCGCGCTTTCCGGCCATCATCGTCTTCCCCCAAGCTCCGGCTGAGTCGATGTGGACGGGCGCACCAGCTCAAATGGCCATGGCTGCGCTGGACGAGACGAGCCGGGAGTTTCGAACGGACTCCGACCGCGTGTATCTGACCGGTCTGTCGCTCGGCGGCAATGGGACTTGGTACCTCGCGTATCGCTATCCGTCCCGGTTCGCGGCGATCGTTCCGGTCTGTGGATTCGTGACGGCGTTTCGTGTCTGGTCGGGCCCGTTCGCCCCCGTCGTGCCGGCGGATAGTGGAGCGCCGTTCGAAGCGCTGGCGCGGCAGTTACGGCGCGTGCCGACGTGGATCGTACATGGCGAGGTCGATAACGTGGTCCCGGTGGAGCAATCACGGCAGGCGGCGGCGGCTCTCAAAGCTGCCGGCGCTCCGGTGCAGTACGTCGAAGTCCCGGGGACGGGTCATAACTCCTGGGACGCCGGCTACGGGTCGCCGTCGCTGGTGAGTTGGCTGTTCGCGCAGCACCGCTCGCACTGATCGAATGGTCAAATAATCACCCAATCTGTCGCTAGCGGGCATGGCGACGCGCGCGGCGCAGGCCGCGTGCGAGCGACCGCTCGTCAATGCGGTGCGGAGGGCCTTAGAAAACGCCATTCACACCCCACAGCTGGCCGTCGGTGGTGGTACTATCGCTAGCGCCAGTTTCGCTGGGTTGATGGTGCCAGATACACACCAAATCTCGGGAGCCCTCGATGCCATTCGTCGCTGACAGTCGAACGGAGACCGTGCCCCGTGAGTTCTTGGTGATCCTCCGGGTGTACCTGGGCGTCATCTTCCTGATCGCCGTCGCCTCGAAGCTCGCCCATCCCGGGTGGGCTGCGAACTTGCCCATGCTCTTTGCGGCGGGTCCCTTCCAGCGCGCCCACCCGTTCTATCTCGCGTTCATTCGGGCGCTCATCTTGCCCCACGCCGGCCTCGTGGGCGCCCTCGTCGCGGCCGGCGAGCTCTTCGTGGGCGTCTCGCTCGTGAGCGGTGCCGCGACCCGTCTCGGCGCGCTCGTCGCCATGTGGCTGGTCACGAACTACATGTTTGCCAAGGGCGCCTGGTGGTGGTACCCGGCGAGCAACGACGCCGCGTGCTTCTTCATCGCCCTGGTGCTCATTCTCGGGACCGCGGGACGCGCGTTCGGCGTCGACTACTTCTTGGTGCGGCGGTGGCCGAGGGCCTGGATCTGGTGAAAGGCTGCTCCGAGCCCGGGGGACGCCCCGAGGTCGCGACCGGGTCGGCATGAGCCCGCGCACCACGTCGAGCGCTCCGCCGACGCTCGTGCGGATCGATCCGGACGCTCGGATCCCGCTCTACCGGCAGATCTACGACTCGCTGCGGGACGCGATCGTCTCTGGCCGGCTCGCCCCGCGGGCCCCCGTGCCGCCCACTCGCGTGCTCGCCCAAGAGCTGCAGGTGTCGCGCAATACGACTGCCGCGGCGGTCGCGCAGCTTCGGGCCGAGGGGTATCTCGAGGTGCGGCCACGCTCGGGCACGTTCGTCTCCCCGCGGCTCCCCGAGGTCGCGGTGGTGGGCTCGCGCCGGCGTGCACGCTTGGCGTCCCGCGCGGACCCCCTCGCGGCCCTCTCGCGGCGTGGCGCCCGAGTAGCCGCCCTGCAGCCGTCGCCTACCAGTCCCGCTCGCCCGTTCCGGTATGGCGTACCGGCGCTGGACGCATTTCCCTGGACACTCCGGGCGCGGCTCACGAGCCGCTGGCTGAGGC
>DATLKW010000373.1:0-4828 GCA_035538175.1 Gemmatimonadales bacterium
TGGCCGAACGCGTCGCAGTCGTAGGGATACACCGTCAGTTCGACCGACGGGAACGGGTTCACGCCGCGGGCTCCGGGAGCGTCGGGGGAGCGGCAAACGTATGCCAGAAGACGACGCGTCGCAGGCGCCCCGGGGCCCGGAGGAGGTAGGCAAAGGCCTTGGCACCGTAGGTGGGATCGAGGGCGAGGCCCGAGGCCGCCGCGAGACGGCGCGCCGCCTCCTCTTCGGGAGACGGCTGCCCGTACCCAGCTCCAACGCCGTCCACCACGTCGAGGGGAAGAGGCAGGGACGCGCCCGCCGCGAGGCTGATGCCGCGGCGCGCGAGCAGTCGTCGCGCCCGCTACGCGAGCCAGATCGTACGTGGGCGATTCGCGACGATGCGCGGCGCTACCCGCACCGCCACCACCCGCGTCGGCCAGCGGAGCGCCGCGATCGCGAGCGCGACCCCCGCGGCGGTGCCGCCCGTACCGAGCGGCAGCACAACCGTGTCGGGCGGGTCGCCCACCTGCGTCGCCAGCTCGAGGCCGCCGAGCAGGTGCCCGACCACCGCGCGCGGATGCGCGCCCCCGCCCGCGATCCAGCGGCGCGGTCCCAGGCGCCCCGCGCGCCGCCACGCGGCGAGCACCGCGAGGGGGAGCGTGATCCGGCCGCGCGCCCGCACGACGACGGCCGCGTGAGCCGCGCTCAGCCTGGCCACGGCGCGGCTCGCCGGCGTGTCGGGCTGCGGAAACTGTGCCAGCACCGCTCGACAACCGAGCCCCTCGGCGTGCACCGCGGTCGCGAGGCAGTGGGTAGAGCCCGTGGCACCCAGCGTGACGAATACGGTGCCCGCGGGCGCGCCAGCGAGCAGGAACTCGAGGCCGCGTACCTTGTTCCCGCCGCACCGGACCGACGAGCGGTCTTCGCGCTTGAGCCCGAGCGCGGCCACTCCGAGCGCTTGGGCGAGCTCGGGCGCGGCCTCAAGCGGGGTGGGCCACTCACCCAGCCGACACGGCGCGAGGGCCGCGCGTATCTTTTCACGGAGCAGTGCCGGATCAGACACCTGGACCCCGAGCCCGAGGACAGACGATGCGGGTTGCGACCGATTATATCCGCCACGCCGCGCGCGCCGCCCGCAAGTGCGCGGGCGACCCACTCGGCGGCGCGCCCCAGCCGCCCGACCCTGAATTCTACAAGACCCTCGCGAAGGCGTTGGAAGAGATCGCCGCGGGCCTGGACGCCCTCAGCAAGGAAGAGTGATCTACATCCGCACCCCGGCGGCGCTCGCCGACGCGGTCGCCGCGTTGCGGCGCGAGCCGCTCGTCGCCGCCGACACCGAAGCGGCGAGCTTCCACCGCTACCGCGACCGCATCTTCCTGGTGCAGCTCTCGAGCCCCGCCCAGACGGTGATCATCGATCCCTTGGCCGTCGCCGACCTCACGCCCGTCGGCGCCCTCCTCGCCGACCCCGCCGTCGAGAAAATCTTCCACGACGCCGACTACGATCTTCGGGTCCTCGATCGCGACTACGGTTTCCGGGCGCGCCGGCTGTTCGATACCCGGATCGCCGCCCAACTCGTGGGCGAGCCCGCGGTGGGCCTCGCCGCCCTGCTCGAGAAGTACCTCGGCGTCAAGCTCGCCAAGGAACACCAGAAGGCGGACTGGGCGCGCCGCCCGCTGTCCCGCGCGATGCTCGACTACGCTGCCGCCGACACTGTACACTTGCCGGCGTTGCGTGCGGCCCTGCGCACCGCCTTGGCCGCGCTCGGGCGGATGGCGTGGGCCGAGGAGGAATTCACGCGACTCGAAGAGCTGCGCTGGACCGGGCCTACCGACGGTGCCGACCAAAGCACGGCGTTCCTACGGGTGAAGGGGGCGAAGGCGCTGCCCCCGCGCCAGCACGCCACGCTGCGCGAGCTGTATCGGTGGCGCGAGTCCGTCGCGGCCGAGCAGAATCGCGCCACCTTACGCATCATCGCGAACGACGCCCTGCTGGCGGTGGCACGCGCGACGCCCCGCAGCGCAGCCGAGCTCGAGCGCGTGCCCGGAGTGCCCGCAGTCCTCGCGCGCCGCCATGGTCAAGCTCTCCTCGACTGCGTCCAACGCGCGCGGGCCCTACCGGAAGGGGAGTTGCCACGGGTGGAACGGGTGCCGCGACCGCCGCGCGACCCGAACTTCGACACCCGCGTGGCACGCCTCAAGGAGGCCCGGAACCGGGTCGCCACCACCCTCGGGCTCGATCCCGGAGTGCTGTGCGGCCGGACCACGCTCGAAGCGATCGCACGCGCCACTCCCCTGCCGCACGATCGCGCGACGCTCGAGCGCTTGGGCGAGCTCCGCCAGTGGCAACTCGCGGTGCTAGGCGACGCCCTGCTCGCGGCACTCGCCGCACGCTCGAACACCGGGCAGGGTGGGACGGGAGAGGGGGGGTGAGGGGTGGAGGCCGGGGTGGGAACGCGCCTCACAACCCCATGAGCGCTCGGATCTTGGGATCCATCCGCTCGGGCGTCCAGTACGGCTCCCAGACGATCTCGATGTCCACATCCGCCACGCCCGGAAGGGCGCGGAGCACGCGGTAGGCGTCGTTGGTGATCATCGGGCCCGCCGGGCACCCAGGGGAGGTCAGCGTCATCTTCACGTTGAGGACGCCCTCGGCAATCTCGACGTCGTAGACAAGCCCGAGATCGATGATGTTCATATCGAGCTCGGGGTCTTTCACCTGCCGGAGCGCGTTGCGCGCGTCCGCCTCTGTCACCGCCGCGGGTACCGTCATCGTCGCCTCTCCGTCGCTCGTTCGAACCTAGCGGGCCGCATACCCCCGCACCAGACAGCGTCGGCGGCGCGCGATCCACGCGTACACCCGTCGCGCGACGGCCAGCACGCCGGGCAGGCGGAACGGCCACGCCAGCCAGCGCCACGCCGGCAGGAGACGCAGGATCTCGGGCGCGGCGTCCGCCCCCGCCAGGACGCGGCCGTCCGGGAGCACGAGATGCATTGCCGCCGCGAGGGCGGGCAGGGGAATCCCGAACGCGGCGACACCCGCCTCGTCCTGGAACGGCACCAGCGCGATGCGGTGTTCCCGATCGCCGCGTCGCACCAGCGCCACTGCCTCCTGGCACATCCCGCACTCGCCGTCGTAGATCAAGGTGGCCCGTTCAGGGCGCATCGGAGGCCCGTGCGGCCGCATCGGCCAGCCGGCCGCGCACCCCCTTCAGGACCGTGAACGGGCGCCGGGCGCGCGGCACGTAGGCGCGGTTCGTGAGCAGGACGACGAACAGATCGCGCTCAGGATCGATCCAGAGCGACGTCCCCGTCCACCCCGTGTGCCCGTAGCTGTGCGATCCGAACAGCGTTCCCGCGCTCGACACCCGCTCGCCCGTGGGCAGCGCCTGCCAACCGAGCGCGCGCGCTTCGGAGCCGTGTCCGAAATCGGCCGCCTTGGTAGTGAACGCCCGCACGGTCGCCGCTTGGAGCAGTGGCCGGCCGTCGGGCAACGCGCCTTGCCGCAGCATGAACTGAGCGACCCGGGCCACGTCGGCGGCGCTCGCGAACAGGCCGGCGTTGCCGGAGACGCCCCGCAGCTTGAACGCACTCGCGTCGTTCACCACACCGGCGACCGGATGCCCGTGCCACACTCCCGTCGGAGCGATCCGCGCGCGGAGCCGCGCGGGCGGCCGGAACATCGTGGCGTGGAGGCCGAGCGGTGCGAAGAGCTCGCGTGTCGCGAAGACGTCGAGCGGATCTCCCGCGACCCGCCGCACCACCTCGCCGAGGAGGATGGCGTTGAGATCGCTGTAGATCACGTGCGTGCCGGGCGGGACGCGCGGTCGCTCCGCAAACACCCGCCGCATCAGGGCTGCGCTGTCGCGCAGCGCCTTCAGCTCGGGGTCGGGAATGTCGGCGCGCAACCCCGAGGTGTGCGCGAGCAGCTGGCGGACCGTGACGGCCCCAGTGGGGCTCCCCGCGAGCTCCGGGACGTACGTCGCCACGGAAGCGTCGAGGCGCACCCGCCCGCGTTCGACGAGGAGCATGAGCGCTGGCGTCGTGGCGATCACCTTGGTGAGCGACGCGAGGTCGTAGATCGTCCCCTCGGGGTCCACGGGCGGGCTCGCCGCCGACCAGGTGAGGTGCCCGTATCCTTTGGCGAAGAGCACCGTGTCGTGCCGCCCCACCACCAGCGCTGCGCCGGGGTAGGCCCCCTGCCGGATCCCCTCCAGCGCCACGGCGTCGAACGTCGCCGCCGCCGCGGGGGCCGGGGCGCGCTCGGGTCCGGACGCCGCTTGTAGGAGGAGGACCAGCCCTAGCACCACACGCCCGGGATCCGCCGTCCGCAGGAAGGACAGCGGCCGTCCGCGCCGATCCGCTGTCGCTTGATCACGTAGCCGAAGCGTTCGATCAAGAGGTCGCCGCAGTCGGGGCACCAGGTGTGTTCCCAGCGGCCCACGCGACCAGGCAGGTTGCCGGCGTACACGAACTTGAGGCCCGCCGCGGCCCCGATCTCGCACGCCCGGACCAACCCCTCGGGCGTCGTGTCGTCGGGGTCGGTCATCCGGTAGTCCTTGTGGAACGCCGTCACGTGCCACGGGATTTCGGGATTGACCTGGGCGACGTATTCGGCCGCGCGCGTGAGCTGGGCCGCGTCGTCGTTGAACCCCGGCACCACCAGCGTCACGAGCTCGAGCCAGAACCCGCGCTCGTACACCAGGCGGATCGCGTCGAGCTCGTGCTGCAGGACCCCGCCAAGCTCGCGGTAGCGGCGGTCATCCATCGCCTTGAAGTCGATCTTGTAGCAGTCGGTCCAGGGCCGGATGTAATCCAGCACCTCAGGCGTGGCGTTGCCGTTCGAGATG
>DATLKW010000374.1:0-7113 GCA_035538175.1 Gemmatimonadales bacterium
GATGCGCTATCGGCGGTGACCGTGTGCGTGACCGCGTCTTTGTTCGTCCACGTGACGGTGGTGTTGATGGCGACCGTGTCCGGTGTCGGCGCGAAGGCGTAGCTCTGATGTTGATGCTTGACGTCGGTCCGCCACCTCCACCGCCTCCCCCGTTCGCACTACTTCCGCCGGGCGACGTCGAGCTCTTGCAGGATCCCATGGCGGCGAGCGCTAGGGCCGCAACCAACCCTGTCATGACCCTCGATCGCACATGCCCTCCCTCACTCCATCGCCCGGCGGAGGGGTTTCCACCTTGCCCGCCTCGTCATACCTGAGCGACCGCGCCAACCCCGTGGCCGGAAGTGGCCGCGCCACGACGCCAACGCACCCTAGGCCTGCGGTGGCGACGTGTCGCGTACTCCCCCCGATCTCCTAGTTCACCGTGATCGTGCCCGCCATCCCGGTGGGAGGATTCCCGTCGGTTCCGTGGTATTTGCAATAGTAGTGATAGGTGCCGGCGGTCGCGAACTTATGCGAGAAGCTGCCGCCGCCGTTGATGTCGGCGCTGCCGTACACGTCGGTCGAGCCGGTCGCGCTCGTCACCGTGTGCGTGGGGTTGCCGCTGGGGCTTTGCCACGTCACCGTCGTGCCCGCGGTGATCGTGAGCGTCGCGGGGTTGAAGGACGCCGCGCCCATGCAAAGCGTCGCGCCGGACGGCGTACACATACCCCCGCCCCCACCGCCACCGCCGCCCCCGCCATATGGGCCAGTCGATCCGCCGCACGACGCGAGCAACGCGAGCCCGACCGGCCCCGCCATTCTAGTCATCGACCACAATCGCATACCGCCTCCGAGGTTTCCTACGGGAAGTGAAACGTTTGAGCGTATTAGCGTACCCGAGTAACGTCGCGGAGGTCGTCTTCGGTTGCGAAAAAAGGCGCTGTAGAGTGTTAGAAACGTGTCAGTAGCGGGATCGCGCCTAGTGGTGCTCGCGCTCCAAGGTGTCGGCGGCGAGGCGGGGGGAGAGCATGGGGTAGCGGGCGCCGAACCAGCCGTAGGAGAGGAGGAACAGACCGCCGAAGAGGAGGGTCGGGCCGAGCTCGGGGACGCCGAGGGCGGGCCCCGCCCCCCCGTTGATCGAGGGCACGATCTCCAGGTAGCGCTCGAGCCAGATGCCGACGAGGCTCGTGAGGGCGAAACCTGCGAGGAGGGGGGGCGACCGCTTCGGCTTGACGCCGAGCAGGCCGATGAAGGGCGCGAGGAATACGAGGACGAACACCGTCACGCCCACCGGCTTCCACGGGCCGATCAAGCGGTAGAAGACGAAGTACGTCTCCTCGGGCAAGTTGCCGTACCAGATCACGAGGAACTGCGCCCACATCAGGTACGCCCAGAAGACCGTAAACCCGAAGCACAGCTTGCCGAGGTCGTGCAGCTGCTTCCCCGAGATCAAGCGATCGAGCCCCATGCGTCGCCGCAGGGCGACGGTGAGGACCGCGAGGCCCATGAGGCCTGCGAGGAAGCTGCCCATGAAGTAGAACGCCCCGAACAAATTGCTGACCCACTTGTGGGCGAGCGACATCATCATGTCGAAGGCGAGCAAGGTGTAGCCGAACGCGAAGGCGAGGATCAGGAGGGCGGCGTCGCGTGCGATGGCGTCGCGGCCTTCCAAGCGCTCGGCGGGTCGGCCGTCGGCGAGCTCGCGGACGTCGGGTGCCAGGTCGCCCCGCACGAAGCGCCACGACAGCCAGGTGAGCCCGGCGTAGATCGCGAGGTTACGAGCGAAGAAGACCTTCGCCCTGAGCCACGCCCCCAGGTCGGGTCGGGGCTCGTGCAGCCACGGAAAGATGTAGGAGCGGCCGACGACGAGGCCGAGGTAGAGGACGAGCGACACGAACAGAAACGCCACCGCGGCTTCGGCGAACCGGATCACGACACCCGACCAGTGGCCTTTCGCGAGCTTCTGGGTGGCCGCGATGACCACGAGGCCCTGGGCGAATCCGGTCCAGTCCATGAAGTTCGTGTGCCAAGCCTGCCACGCCCGCGCGCGGTCGGCGCCGGCGAGCGTCAGGAGGAAGAGCGCGCCGCCGAGCGCGGCGACGACGAAGCCGAGGAGCATGACCGTGCGTGCCGGGAAGGCCCGCGCCTTCTGGACGAGCTCCGAGCGGAGGGCCGTGGTGGTGGCGGTGCTCATCGCGTCCCTCTCGCGCCGCGGGCCTCGGCCTGGAGGGTGCGCAGGTAATTCACGAGGTCCCAGCGATCCGGCCCCCGCACCTTGTCGCCGTAGATCGGCATCAGGCCGCGGCCCATGACCTGGCCGCTCACGATGACGCCATACAGGTAGCCGTCGGTGCGTCGGGCGAGGGTGTCCGTGACGAGGGAGCGGACGCCGACGAAGGGCCCGCCGGCTCGGGACGAGATTGGGCCGTCTCCCTGCCCGCTCGGGCCGTGGCACACCTGGCAATACGTCTCATACAGGAAGCGGCCGCGATTGATCGACTCCGACGTGCGGGTGCGCGGGTTCACGAGCCGATCGGCGGTCTGGAGGCTCATGAGGGGTTCCGGCCCCGTGACGGGGACGGTCCCCGGCACGGGTGGGATCGGACGGGCGTAGGGTTTGATGCTCAGCTGGTGTCGCATGGTGGAGAACCACCCCACCCGGTGCACGACATCGTCGGGATTGCAGGCGGCGAGGAGCAGGGCGAGGGCGGCGAGCCTACGCACGGCGCACCTCCTCTGCACCCGCGCCCCGGAGCAGCGATTCGACTTGGCTCGCGCGCGCCGGCTCGCACGGCACGAAGATACCGAACTTGTCGTTCGTGAACCGCGGGTCGTAGGCCACGGTGCCGAGGCGGCGGGCGGCGAACAGGGCGTTCAAGAGAATCCCGAGGATGGTCGCGAGCGCGCCGAACAGGATCGTCATCTCGAACATGATGACGACGTAGGGCGGGATTGAGCCGACCGGCTTCCCGCCGAGCACGATAGGCCAGTCGTACGACATGTAGAGCGTGAGCCAGGCTCCGACCGCGCACCCCGAGATCCCGCCGATCAGCGTGAACATCCGCACCGGGCTCACCGGCTGATCGAGCGCGTCCTCGATTTCGTGGCGCGGGATTGGCGAATACACGGTGAAGTCCGTGTGTTTCCCGGCCTTGAGGCGGCCGATCGCGTCGACGGCGGCGTCGAGCTGTCCGAACACGGCGAGCACGCCGGGGGTCGGGGGCGGATGGAAGATGGGAGTGAGGGGATTGGCAAGCTTCACGCCACACCCGCCTTCCCGCGGCTCGGCGCGGGCAACACTTCCTTGACCTCGGAGATCGAGACGGCCGGGAAATTCTTCACGAACAGGAGGAACCACATGAAGAACCAGCCGAAGCTGCCGGCCATGATGCCCCAGTCGGCCCACGTCGGATTGTAGGTGGCGTTTGCGAACCGCTCGTACGGCTCGCCGGCGAGCGACACCACGATGATCACGAAGCGCTCGAACCACATCCCGACGTTCACGAAGATCGAGAGCACGAACAGGCCGAGGATGTGCGTGCGGATCTTCTTGAACCACAGGAGGAGGGGCAGGAAGCCGTTGCAGATGATCATCGTCCAGCTCGCCCACCAGAACGGTCCGAAGGCGCGATACCAGAACGCCGCACGCTCGTTGGCGTGGCCGCCGAACCACGCGGTGAAATACTCGACGCAATACGCGTAGCCGACGATCATCCCGGTCAGGAGGCACAGCTTGGCGAGGTTCTCGAAGTGGTGGACGGTGATCAGCTCCTCGAGGTGAAACAGTTTGCGGATGGGTACGAGGAGGGTGATCACCATCGCCACGCCCGAGTAGATCGCGCCGGCGACGAAATACGGCGCGAAGATGGTGGCGTGCCATCCCGGCACGATCGCCATCGCGAAGTCCCAGGACACCACGGAGTGCACCGACAGCACGAGGGGCGTCGCGAGCGCGGCGAGGTAGAGGTAGCCCCGCGAGTAATGGCGCCACTGCTCGTTCGTGCCGCGCCATCCGACGGCGGTGATCGCGTAGAGTTTCTTGCGCCATCCCGTGGCCACGTCGCGGACGGCGGCGATGTCGGGGATGAGGCCCAGGATCAGGAAGACCGTCGAGACGGTGAAGTAGGTACCGATCGCGAACTCGTCCCAGATCAGCGGCGACTTGAAGTTCGGCCACAGGCCCCGCTCGTTGGGATAGGGGATCAACCAGTAGAAGTACCACTGGCGCCCGATGTGGATCAGCGGGAAGAGCCCGGCCGTCATGACGGCGAACACGGTCATCGCTTCGGCCGTTCGGTAGACCGCGGTGCGCCACCCGGAGCGGAACAGGAAGAGGATGGCCGAGATCAGCGTGCCCGAGTGCGCGATACCGACCCAAAAGACGAAGCATGTGATGTAGACGGCCCAGTAGACGGGGTGCGAGTAGCCCGCGAGCCCGAGACCGTAGCGCAGGAGCAAGAGCAGGCACGCGATCCCGACGCCGAGGATCGCGACCGCCGTGGCGAGGAGGGCGTAGTAGCCCTTCCCTGGACGGCCCAGGGTCTGCGCGATGGCGCGCGTGACGAAGTCGTAGGTGACGCGGGAGGCAGGTCCGCCGGCCACGGCTACGCCTCTCCCCCGGCCGCGTGCGTCACCTTGGCGAGGTAGGTGATCGCCGGCTGGGTGTTGAGGGCGGCGAGGACGTGGTAGCCGCGCGGGTCCTGGGCGAGGGCGGCGACGCGCGAGGCGCGGTCGTGCAGGTCGCCGAAGACGATCGCTTCCGAGGGGCAGGCCTGAGCGCAGGCCGGCGTGATGTCGCCGTCGGCCACGGGGCGATCTTCCAGGCGGGCGCGGTTCTGGGCGGCGCGGATGCGCTGCACGCAGAACGTGCACTTCTCCATCACGCCCTTCTCCCGCACGGTGACGTCCGGGTTTAGGAGCATGTTGAGCGGGTCGGGCCAGCTCTCCCACTCGCCGCCCGGTTCGGCGTAGTTGTACCAGTTGAAGTAGCGAACCTTGAACGGGCAGTTGTTGGCGCAGTAGCGTGTGCCGACGCAGCGGTTGTAGACCTGGCCATTCAGGCCGTCGGGCGTGTGGTAGGCGGCGTACACGGGGCACACGGGCTCGCAGGGTGCGTTGCCGCACTGCTGGCAGAGCATCGGCAGCACCACGGCGCCCACCGCTCGCCCCGACCCGCCCGTGTAGTAACGCTCGAGGCGCAGCCAGCTCATCTGCCGGCGGCGCGTCACGAGCTCCTCCCCGACGGTCGCGAGGTTGTTCTCGGCGTAGCAGGCCGTGACGCACGCCGAGCAGCCGGTGCACTTGGCGAGGTCGATCGCCATGGCCCAGCGCGGGTGCGCTCCCGCGTAGTTCCCGAGTGACGCCTTTTCGTGCTGGGCCTCGGCCCAGGCTGCGAGCGCCTTGTCCGCGTAGGGCGGCGTCTCGCGCTCTTCGAGCGGGTGCGTCCCGCGCTTGAGCTCGCGGGCTTTCGCGAGCGGCAGGACTTCGATCACGCCGTGCCCCTGCTCGCGCGCATCGCCTTCGAGAGTGGCGAGGGACCGGTGGTCGCCCGTTGTTGCGACCGCGACGCTCACGGCGAAGGCGCGGCCGCCGAAGCCCGTCGGCGCGTCGCCGAGGAGCTCGAACGCGTTGAACGAGCGGTCCTTCGCGTATCGGCCGTACGCCGTATGGCCCTGCCCCGCCGGCACGGCCAGCACGTCGGGGCGGATCCCGGGCGTGATCCAGACGGGCGCCCGCAAGCTGCCGAAGGCCGACTTGAGCAGGAGGATGTCGCCGTTTGCCACCTGCCACTTCGCTGCGGTCTCGGGGTGCACTTCGACCCACGCGTGCCGCGCGATCTTGGACACCGGGTCGGGCAGTTCCTGGAGCCACGGCTTGTTCGCGCCGCGTCCGTCGTGCAGCGCGATCGAAGGGCAGACGACGAGCAGCGGTTGTTCGGCGGAGGGGCGCCATCCGAGGACGGGTTTCTCGCCGGGCGGCGTCGCGCGGGTCACGGTGATGCTCAGCCGCGTGGGTCGCGTCGGGACCTCGGTGTAGAGGCCGCCGTGGACGAGCGCGTCATCCCAGAACTCCTCGAAGCTCCGTCCCCGGCCGTGGCGGCGGTGCAACTCCTGCCAGCGGCTGTGGAGGTAGTCCTTGAACGTCCCCGGCCGGCCCGCGAGACGGAGCAGCAGGTCGCCCGCAGGGACGATGTCGGGGGCGAGGGGTTGCATCACGGGTTGCTGCAGCGCGTAGACCCCGGCGCGCGGCTCGGCGTCGTTCCATTGCTCCAAGGGGTGGAGGTCAGGGAGTACCAAGTCGGCCGCGGCGGTGGTCTCGTCCAGGAAGGCGGACAGGCTCACCTTGTAGCCGACGTGGGCGAGGGCCTCGGAGAAGGCCGCCGGGAGCGAGTGGGCCGGGTTCGCGCCGTGGACGAGGAGGAACGCCACCTTGCCGGCCCGCATGTCGGCCGCGAGCGCGGTGAGGTCGCGGAACGAGCCGGCGCCCCCGAGCGCGTGGTCCGGGCCGAACCGGACGGTTTTCCCGACCTGGCCCGCGACGTAGTTCAGGAGGTTGACGGCCGCCACGATCTCGGCGCCGTTCGGGTACTGGGCGGCGACGCCGCCCGCGACCGCGAGGCCACTCTTCGAGGCGGCGAACTCGCGGGCGAGGCGCGTGATGGCGCCCGCGTCGATCCCGACGGTGGCCGAGACCTGTTCGGGCGCGTGGGCCTCGAGCGCCGCGCGCAGGCGGGAGACGTCGGCGGGGAGGGGCGCGAGCCGTTCGCGCACGATGACGTGGGCGAGCGCGAGGGCGAGGATCCCCTCGGTGCCGGGGGCGGCGGCGACCCACTCGTCGGCGCTCATGCCGGTCAGCGCCAAGCGCGGCCCAACGTAGACGAACTTCGCCATCGCCCCGCCGTCGTGGCCCGCGTCGAAGGCGTGGGCGCGGGTGAAAGCGAGCTGGTAGCCGACGGGGGAGAGCCAGGTCTCCATGAAGTCGGCGCCGAACGAGACGATGTAGCGGGCGGCGGCGAAGTCGTAGGACGGGATGCTGGGCGTGCCGAACGCGAGGCGGTTCCCTTCACGCAGCGCCTCGAAGGCGAACGGCTCGTAGGTGACGTGCCGGCCCCCGACGGCGGCCGCCCAGGTGCGC
>DATLKW010000375.1:0-6014 GCA_035538175.1 Gemmatimonadales bacterium
AGCCGGTGAGGCTCACGGGCCGGTGGACGAAGTAGACGAGGAGCGTCCAGAGCGCCGCGAGTAGGAGTCCGGTGAGCACGCCCGTGAGCAGGGGACTCCCCTCACGTGCCCGAGCCGGTTCCGGTGCCGCCCCGCCCTGGGTCAGCGGCGATCGGGTGTCGGCGGGGCGCAGGGGGTCGCTCATGCCGCGTTCCAGTGTACAAAGTCTCTTCCCGCGCGCCAGACGCGCGCTGCGGGCGACGCGGGGTCCTCTACCACCAGTACGGGCCGGCTGCGCCGGTCTGGCGCACCGTTCGACGCCACAGCGGGCGCCCTGAGTAGCCACCGAGTTGGCGGCCGATCCAGCGCTCATCGCCTCCGTTCGAGTACCAACTCGAGTCCTACCGCGATGAGAAGGGTGCCGGTCACGCGGTCCAACGTCCGCGCCACGCGAGGCCGCCGGAGCCAGCGCGCGAGCGAGCGCGTGGCGAGCGTGAGCGCGGCAAACCACAGGATGCCCTCGGTCGCGTGAATCGCCGCGAGCACCATGATGAACGGCGCGACGCTCACGTCGGCAGGGACGAACTGCGGCAGAAACGTCACGTAGAAAACGCCGACCTTAGGGTTGAGAACGTTGGTCAAGTATCCCCGCACCAACCAGCCGGATCCCTGCTCGCGGGTATCCGCCGTGGACGCGGGGGTTCCACGCCCGATGTCGTCCACGGAGCTCCGTGCCCGGAACACCATCTTCGCCCCGAGCACGATTAGGTAGCAGGCGCCGACGACACGAAGCACGTCATAGGCGAGGCGTGACAGGGCGAGGAGCGCCCCCAACCCCACCGCGGTCGCGAACCCCCAGGTCAAGCATCCGAGGCAGATCCCCGCCCCGGCGAGCATCGCCCGCCGAGAGCCCTCGACGGCCGCGGTGCGCAGGACGAGCGTCGTGTCGAGTCCGGGCGTGATGGTGAGCAACGCTGCGGCGAGCGTGAAGGCGGCCAGGGCGTGCCCGATCGTCATCGGCGCTCCCGGATGTTCAGGCGCAACGCGGCATCACGGATGCACGTTGCCGGCCGCGTGCCGCGCTCAGAAACTCGCGAGCAGTCGCTCGTACGCCCCGACGGGGTCACGGGCCTGCGTGATGGGTCGCCCCACAACGAGGTGCGTTGCTCCCCGCTCCACGGCCTCGGCGGCCGTCACGGTGCGTCGCTGGTCTCCTGGCGAATCGCCGGCGAGTCGAATCCCGGGCACCACGATCCAGGGATCCGGTCCGAGGATCGCCCGCAGCAATCCGAGCTCGGTCCCCGAAGCGACGATGCCGCGCAGCCCGGCGTCGCGGGCGAGCCGCGCCAGCCGCTCCGCCTCAAAGCTCAGGTCCGGTACCCCGCGTCCCAGCACGCGCTCGAAGTCCGCCGTATCGTGCGACGTGAGCACGGTGACACCGAGCAGGGCGAGGTCGCCCGCCGCCCGAGCGGCCGCGGCGAGCATCGTGGGGCCACCGAGCGTATGTACCGTCGCCATCCCCGCGCCCAGTTCGCGGGCCGCAGCGACGGCGTCGGCCACGACGCTGGGAATGTCGTGCCACTTCAAGTCCAGAAAGACGCGGAAGCCTCGCGTCACGAATTCCCGCAGGAGCGGCGGCCCCTCGCGCGTGTAGAGCACCGGCCCGAGCTTTGCCCATCGGAGCCCGGGGAGCCTCGCCGCGAGGGCGAGGGCGTCGCGCCCGCTCGGGAGGTCCAAGGCGACGACGAGCTCAGCCACGCGCGAACTCCCGGGCGACCCGTTCGGGTACCCGCGGATCGGCGAGCGCCGCCGTGCCGATCGCGACGAGCGAGGCGCCTGCGGCGAGGTACTCGCGCGCGTCCTGGGCATTCCGGATGCCGCCGACCCCGATGACCGGGATGTCCACCCGTTCACGCACGCGGCGTGTCGCCAGCACGCCGATCGGGAGGAGTGCGGGGCCGCTCACGCCTCCGGACCCATTGCCCAGGCGATGATCGAGCATGCCAGGGATGGTGTTCACGAGCGTCACCGCGTCGGCACCCTCATCGTTGGCAACCTGGGCCAAGCGCGCCAGGTCCGGGACGACCGGAGAGAGTTTGATCGTGAGTGGCCGGGTGGTCGCGGCGCGGCAGCGGCGCACGAGGGCGCGTAGGCCGTCGGCGTCCGCCCCGAACTCGAGGCCCCCGGCGCTCGTATTCGGACAGGACGCGTTGATCTCGAACGCGGTCACCACCGCGAGATCGCTAAGCCCGGCGATCACCCGCGCGTAGTCGTCCAGGGTGGCGCCGGCCACGTTGACGAGGACGCGAGCGCGCTTGAGGGTCCGCGCGAGCCACGGGAGCTCGTGCGCGCGCACCGCGTCGAGCCCGGGGTTCGCCAGGCCCACGGCGTTCAGCATGCCTCCCGGGAACTCGGCGACGCGTGGTCGCGGGTGGCCCAGTCGGCGCTCGGGCGTTACCGCCTTGGTGACGATCCCTCCCAGGGCGTCGACGTCGATCACGGCTTCGACTTCGCGGCCGAACCCGGCGGTGCCGGAGGCCAGGAGAACCGGATTTTGAAACGTGACGCCGAACAGCTCGACCGGCGTCATCGGCCCCCTCCCCCTGCCGGGGCGACGATCGCAAGCTTGCGCTCGAACTCGAGGAGGTAGGCCACGATCCCGGCGGCGATGGCGTTGGCGAGCTTGTGCTCGCCGAGACTCGACGCGAGGAACGCCGCGTCGGTCCGGTTGGTGGAGAAGCCGGTTTCGACGAGGATGGCGGGGCGGCGGGCGGTGGTGAGAACCGTGAACCCCGCCTGCTGCACGCCGTGATCGCCGCCCGGGTGCACGCGGGCCACGGAGTCCTGGACGAGCACCGCGAGTTGGGCGGACTCGCGCAGGTACTCGTTGAGCTGGAGGTCGCGCAGGATGTAGCCGAGGGGACCGGTCGCCGTACTCGGCGTCCCGGTCTCGAAGCGGATGGCGTCGTTTTCCATCTTCGCCACGCGCTCTTGGTCCTCGGTCTTCGCGTCCGAGAGGAAGTAGGTTTCGACCCCGCTTACGCGCTCGCGCCGTGATCCGGCGGGCATAGCGTTCACGTGGATCGAGACGAAGAGATCGCATTGCGCCGTGCAGAAGGTTCCCCGATCGGCGAGGGCGATGAGTGTGTCGGTCGTCCGGGTGAGCTCGGCGCCGATCGAGCGACGCATGAGCTCGGCCCGCAGCAAGCGCGCAATCCCGAGCGTAATGTCCTTTTCGACGAGGCCGTCAGGAAGGAAGCGACCCGGGTTGCCGGGATCCGCGCCGCCGTGGCCGGGATCGATCACGACCAGATGGTGGAGGCGGAGGCCGGTGAGAGGATTAGGGGTCGCTCGGAGGACTGGCCCCGCGGGCCGGGCGAGCGTGCCCGGCGCGTCCGGGGGCCTTGGGTCGCGGAGCCGACCGGCGGCGACAGGCGGGCTGGCCGCCAGCTCCTCGAGCCGGAGTGACGCGGCGTCCCAGCGATACCGCGTCCCGAGCACCCGGGGCACGCAGTCGCTGAGCCACCCCAGGGGCAGGAACAAGGTATCGCGGGCGACGTACGGCTCACCGACGAGGCCACAGACCACGTCCCCCGCCCGCACGAACGGCGCGCCGAGCTGAAAGACGAACACCGTCCCGCCGACGCCGACGAGGGCCTGCGGCCCATCGAGCGCTATCGTGAGGGCGAGTGGCGTGGCGAGTCGCGGCGCCGCCACCGCCGCACGCCCGCGCTCCGTGCTCACGGGGACACTCGTCACGCCGCGGGGTGTCGCGATCACGAGCGTCCGCGGCGGGCCGCCGAGGGTGAGGAGCAGGAGCGCGATCACTTCCGCTTGCCCTTCACGCTGCGGGCGAGCTCCCGCTCGGCGACTCGTCGTCTCAACTCCTCGCGCTTGTCGTGGACCTTCTTTGCTCGGGCGAGCGCGATCGCCACTTTGGCGCGGCCGTCCTTGAAGTAGAGCTCCAAGGGCACGATGGTCAGCCCTTTGCGGCTGGTCCCTCCGATCAGCTTGCGGATCTCGTGCGCATGCAGCAGCAGCTTGCGAGAGCGGGCGGGGGGCGGGTTGTTGTAGCTCCCGGGGAGGTAGGCGGCGATCGTCATCCCTTCGAGCCACACCTCGCCGTGCTTGACGTGGGCGTAGGCCTCGCCGAGGCTCGCCTTGCCGGCTCGCAGGGACTTGACCTCGGTCCCCGTAAGCACGAGGCCCGCCTCCCAGGATTCGAGGAGATGGTAGTCGTGTCGCGCGCGCGGGTTGCGGGCGATGGAGACTTTGTCCACTCGGGCCACGGCAAAATAGAAATCGCAGAGACGGTGGTCAAGCCAAGAGTTGACTTGAGGTTATACCGCGGCTTAGATTCGCGCGTTCCGACGCGCCGAAGTGGTGGAATTGGTAGACGCGCTGCGTTCAGGGCGCAGTGGGCGCAAGCCCGTGGGGGTTCGAGTCCCCCCTTCGGCACTGCAACTCCTTCAGCGGGGCTGATGGCAGCGGTTGAGCCCTATTGCTTGTTGGCTGCGTCGTTCCTGATTTGCTCGGCGGCCTTCTCCTTTGCCACGTCCAGCGCCTGATCTGCGGGAACTTTGATGTCGGGCTCGACGCCGGTTCCTTCCCAATTCGTTTTGGAGATTGGGCTCACGGATCGCGCGGAGGGCACGACGACCATGAAGTGATCGTCAATCCGATAGCCGGAAACGGGATGCGCTCCACCACCCGTTGTCTCTCCGATGATCGTGCCCCGCTTGAGGTTCTTGAGATTATAGGCGAACTCCTCCGCAGCCGAGAACGTATACTTCGCCGTCAGCACGAATACCGGCTTGCCAGCGAGTCTCTTTCCAGGCACGTAGGGGAGTGTCCAGAACTGCGTGGTCGCGTCCTCCTTCCGGTTATAAATGTCGTTCAGATGGGTCGGCTGGTCGAACAGATATGTCAAGATGAGGGCAACCATCTTCGGATCGCCCCCGCCGTTTTCGCGCAGATCGAAGATGATGGCATCCACGTTGCCAAGGAAATTCATCGCTGCAATGGCCGTTGGACCGCAGACCTCCGGAGGGGGGAAACCGTTGAACTTCAAGTAGCCGATATTCGAAGGCAGCCGTTCCGCCTTGTGAAATAGGCAGTTGTCGCGCTCCATCTGGGTTCGCATGCGCGTATCCGCGCCCGGATCGCGCGCGCCCAAATCCTTGGGCAACACCGCTGGGGAGAAATCCACACGCAGGTGCTTGTCATGGCTGACTTGCTGAAGGTGCTGCGTGAGCAGCTCCGCAAACGCTGCGGCATCCTCGACGGCGTCGTACTCGCCTTTCTTCTGCCGCGCTCGTAACGCCTCTTCCATTTTCTTGGCGGTTTCCGGGTACACATAAAGCTCGTTGAGGCCGGCCACCGCTCCGTCGATCACTCGCCCTCGGGTGACGGGATCGATCTTCATGCTCATGTCCGCTGCCGTCGCACCTGGAGGGATCGGGCGCAGGCTGAAGTGGACGACCGTGGCCGGGTCCCCGTCCTTAACCTCCAGCTTGCCGACCACCACGAGCATCGCGCCACTCTTTTCTTTGACGCGGAATTCGACGTGCAGTCTGTCGCTCTTGTCGACGCCGAGCAAGTCGAATCCTCCAATGAAATTCCGAAACGCCACGGTTGCATCAGTTTCATCCCTCGACTTGGTTGGCTCGTACTTCGTTTCGTAGGCCTGGATTCGTGCCCGAACACCGCTGTTGAACGCGTCGAGCCATGCTTGTAGCGTGTGTCCGGCGGGAGTATCAGGAATTGCGGGGGACTGCGACCAGACGCGAGCCGCAGCAAGAAGTAGGATGGGCACCAACCTAAGCAGCATAACTGCCTCCAACCGAGAGGGAGTCTGCAGCGAATACTACCGCTGATGTCCATTGCTTCTAGGCAGAGCGGCCGCACCGAGTGGTTAGCTCACGGTGGTTCCTGGCAGGCGTGAGGACATGATCGCGATTCTGCGGGGAGAGCACAGCCCGCATGCCAGGATGTTTGAGCTACGTCGTCGCGAAGGACTCGGGTGACGAGAATGC
>DATLKW010000376.1:0-2233 GCA_035538175.1 Gemmatimonadales bacterium
CGCGCCATTCCATTGCACCCAGGCGAACGCGGCGAGCACCATTGCGAGCAGCCCAATCAGCAGCTTTGTCGTGCGGCGCAACTGGCGCGTCTGGCGCGCTACCTCAGCAGCAATGCGGGTCGTGGTGCTCGCCGGCCGCGCCCGCGGGGCCGGGGCCGCGACCGCCGGACGCGCCGAGCGAGGCGAGGACATCCGCTCCGCCGACTGCCGCACGGCCTCGGACGGCTCCTCCCTTCCGAGAGCGCCCACCATCCGGAACTCGATCGTCGGGCCGTGCGGCCCAAGCCCGATCACGTCTCCGTCCCGGAGCGTGCGGTCGGCCGCGAGGCGTTGCCCGTTGACGAACGTGCCGTTCGTACTGTCGAGGTCGCGGATGACGAACGCGTCGCCGTCACGGACGATGCTGGCATGGCGAAGGGAGACGTCGAGATCGCGCTCTGGATCGCAACGAACGTCGGAGAGGGGATGCCGGCCTACGTCGCTGTAGACCTTCTGGAGCGACTCCACTTGCCCGGTGCGCGCCCCCGAAAGGAACCGGAGCTGGGCGCTCACGGGCTCCGTTGTGCGAGGTACACGGCGGCGGCGACGAGCGCGGCGAGCACGAGGACGATCAGCCGCCACCGTCCCCGGCCATGAGCCGTGGGCACCGGAGGCGGGCTCCCTTGGTACACGGGAACGGGCTCGGTACTCGTCTCAGTGTCGATGAGCGGATACACGCGGTGCCCCATCTCCGCGCTCTCGTCGACGGCGCGCAGCCCCGCGCCACCGAACCGCGCGAGAATGACGGTGATGTTGTCGGGGCCGCCGCGTTCGTTCGCGAGCGCGATCAGCCGGTCGCAGGCCGTCGAAAGATCGGCCTCCTGCCGGGCGATCTCGGCGATCTCCTCCTTCTTCACTGAGCCCGACAACCCGTCCGAGCAGATCACGAGCACGTCGTCGCGACGCACCTCCTGATGCGTCAGGTCCACCTTGACCCGCGCGTCGGGGCCCAGCGCCTGCAGGATGATGTTCCGCCGCTCGCTCTTGGCGGCTTCCTCCTCCGTCAGCTCGCCGGCCTCGACCAGCCGCTGCATCAGCGATTGATCCTTCGTGAGTTGCACCACCTGCCCCTGACGGATGAGATACGCGCGGCTGTCCCCCACCTGCGTGAGGAACAACTGGTCGCCGAGCACCCCCACCGCAGTGGTGGTGGTCCCCATCCCGCGCACCTCGGGGTGCGCCGCGGCATAGGCGTGGATGTGACGGTTCGCCACCTCCACGGCCTCGCGCAGCCGGTATGCGAAGCGTTGGGGCGTCGCCTTGCGCTCACGCCCCCACGCGTTCGCGAGCTGGTCGTAGATCGTCTCGGTCGCCATCTCGCTCGCGAGCTCGCCGGCAGCGGCGCCGCCCATGCCGTCCGCGACGACGAACAGCGAGCCCCGCTCGCCGAGCTCGTGCATCCGCACAGCGGGCTGGAGCGACGCGTTGTGGCGCGTCAGGTCCGCTACGAGAAAGTGGTCCTCGTTGTGGTCGCGAGTGCGCCCAAGGTCGGTCTTCGCGAAGACCTCGACCGTGATCGGCTTGGGGGAGTTACGTCCGAACACGGTCAGCTCCCACACTCGGCCGCGATCTTCGGGTACAAGGTGTCCGTCGGGGCAAGCTGCGTCGCGCGGTGCACCCAAACGCACCCCTTCTTCTTGTCTGCCAGCTGAAAATAGGCGTTGCCAGTCACGAACGCGGCGAGGGCCTGGTCCTGCGGCGTGATGCCCGCTGCGTGGAACAGGACCTGCGCGGAATCGAGGACCGTGCGAGCAGTCGTAGAATCGAGTCGGTCGAACAGCAGATAGAGGGCGTCACGAGTACTGCGCTCCACCGGCCGCTGCTGCGCGGGCTGCGGACGCGCCCCCGAGGCGGCGTCCGACGCCCGGGACGACGGTTGGGACGCGACGGGTAAAGGGCCGCCCTGGCGTGCGGCGCCCGCGGAGCGCGTGCTGTCGGCGCCCGCCACCAGGACCCTCGCTTTCCTCGAAATGGCGCGATACAGGGCCGCCGCGCCCGCTCCCCCGAGCAGCACCGCTGCCCCAGCCACGATCGGCGTGAGCCGCCGCCCCCGCGGAGGTCCGCCGGCGGGAGTGCCTGCCGATCGGCGCACCAGCTCGGTCTTGGCTTCGGCGTCCGGCCGCGTCGCGGGGATCGCGCCGACACGGGCCCCGCGCTGCAAGCCGAGCAACGCGCCGACGTCGCCGGCGAATTT
>DATLKW010000377.1:0-4291 GCA_035538175.1 Gemmatimonadales bacterium
CGCGGGCCCGTCACGAAGGCCGGGGCAGCGGTCGCCGCGGCAGCAGCCGGAGCGGCGACAGTGGCGGCGGGCGGATGCGCGGCCGGAGCGGGCGCGCGGGCGGCGGTGGGATTTGCGGCCCCCGCGCTCGCGTTCACGGGAAACACGTTGCTGCAGACCGCGCAGCGCGCACGAACGCCCCCCGGCGGGACCTTGGCCGGGTCCACCCGGTACACCGTCTGGCACGACGGGCAGGTGACGTTCACCCGCGGCCCCGATCCCCGCTCTCCGGCTCGTCGAGCTCCGGGTCGTGGCGGCGATCGACCACGAACACCGACCCCGGCTGCGTTTTCGCGTAGCTCTTCATTTCGGTGGCGAGCTCGCTCACCTGCGCCGGGTGCGCGAAGCGCCGGTGTTGGTTCGTGACGATGCCGATCGACAGCGTCATCAGCGGCACGCGGTGCAGCTGGCCGCGGCGGTCCTTGCCGAAATAGTAGCCCGCCCGGCGGTCCTGCTCGTTGTACTGGTACGGAATCAGGGTATCGAACACTTCGAGCACCTCGCCGCACACGTCGGGAATCGTGTCGACGGGGATGATGAAGATGAAATCGTCTCCGCCGATGTGTCCAACGAACCCGCGCTGGCTGAGCAGGCCTTTCACCACGTCGTGAAGGATGCGCGAGAGGATGTAGATGACCCGATCGCCGTCGTTGTAGCTGTAGCGGTCATTGTACTCCTTGAAGTGATCGAGGTCGGCGTAGCATACCGCGAACAACTCGCCGTTCTCCATGCGTCGCCGGATCTCCCGTTCGATCTCCGTGGTGCCGGGCAGGCGCGTGGAGGGATTGACGGCGACGTCGCGGGCGGTGCGCGTCATCAAGCCGTCGAGCCGACTCGCCTGCTCCTGGGGCTCGAACAGCGGGCTGATGACCTCGTCGGCGCCGGCCGTGAACCATTCCTGAACCCGGTCGGTCGTGTGCCGGCTCGTCAGCACGGCCAACGGGACGATCGCCGAATAGGAATCCGCCTTGAGCCGGCCGCAGAGCGCGAGCCCCTGGGGCCCGTCGTCGGCGTCGATGACGACGAGCTGCGGCAGGGAGCGCAGCACGCGCTGCTCGACGTCCCGGGGGTCGGGCACGGGGATGATCGTCAGCCCCTTGCCGTCCACCCAGCGCGCCAGGAAGTCAGGTACCGTGCGCCCGGCCGGCGAGAAGAACAGTATCGTCGGGCGCGTGCCCCGCACCTGGCTCCTCGCGTAAGGGTCGACCGCGCCTAAACTTAGGCCTCCTGGAGGCGGGTGTCAAACAAACTCCTTGCACCCGGCCTTAGAGGGGCTTCGCCTCGTCGATGAGCATGATCGGGATGTCGTCCTCCACGGCGTAGACGAGGCGGCAGGCGTGGCACACGAGCGTCTCCGCCGGTGCCGTGCGGTACTCGAGGGGTCCCTTGCACTTGGGGCAAGCGAGGATGTCGAGCAGCTCGGGGGGGAGACTCATCGCGTGTACCCCAATCGTTTGAGGGTCCCGTCGTGGCGCCGCCATTTGGGCAGCACCTTCACGTGGAGCTCGAGAAACACGCGTGCGCCGATGAGGGTCTCGATCTTCGCGCGGGCGGCCTGGCCGAGCGCCTTGATGGTGCGGCCGCCCGCTCCGATGACGATCCCCTTTTGGCTCGCGCGCTCGACGTAGATCACTGCGCGAATATACTGTGGCTCGGCCGTCTCTCGGAACTCGTCGATCTCGACCGCCACGCTGTAGGGCAGCTCGTCGTGCAACAGTTCGAACGCGGCTTCGCGTACGAATTCGGCCGCGAAGAACCGCGTGGGCTGGGTCGCCATCTCCTCGGGGTCGTAGTGAAACGGACTCTCGGGGAGGTGCGCCTGGAGGGCGTCGAGCAAGGAGTCGAGTCCCTCGCGGGTTACGACTGAGACGATCACGTCCGTCGGCGCGACGCGCGCGCGGGCATCCGCCGAGGCGAGGTCGGCCTGGGTGTAGACGCGCACGATCGCCGCGCGCGGGGCGCGGTCGAGCCGAGCGAGCTGATCGAGCGGTGGGGCGGGGGCGTCGGCGAGGGGGTGGAGGTAGGCGATCACGTCCGCCTCCGCGAGGGCGCGGAGGGCCGCGGCGCGCATCGCCTCGTGGAGGCGGTACTCGGGCTCGAGGAGCCCTGGGGAGTCGGTGAAGACGAACTGGGTGTCGCCGCGCGTGAGGAGGCCGACAACCGGCACGCGGGTGGATTGCGGCTTGGGCGACACGATGGCGAGGTGTTCGCCGACGAGGGCGTTCAAGAGCGAGGACTTCCCGACGTTGGGGCGTCCGGCGAGGGCGACGGTTCCGAAGCGACTCATGGGCGCACAGCCCGAGGCGCGTCCCCGCGCGGGCGGGGCGGGACGCACAACGGCGTCACGCGTGGGCCCGCAGTGGCGGGTGCGCGTGACGCCGTGAGCACGACGGCGCCGCAAGTGCGTCGCGGCGCAAGGGGAAGCTGGCGGCGGCCTACTCTCCCACGACCTCGCGATCGCAGTACCATCGGCGCTGACAGGCTTAACGACCGTGTTCGGGATGGGAACGGGTGTGGCCCTGTCGCGCTAGCCGCCAGCAAAAGATCCATGACAACTGCCGAGGGTGTGGTGGTGTCGAGGCTCACCTCAAGACACGAGAAGAGATCAAGCCTCACGGGCAATTAGTACGGCTCGGCTGAAGCGCTCGCGCGCCTTATACCTGCCGCCTATCAACCTGGTAGTCTCCCAGGGCCCTTCAGGGGTCTCGCGACCCGGGAGTGTTCATCTTGGGGAGGGTTTCCCACTTAGATGCATTCAGCGGTTATCCCCGCGCGACATCGCTAACCGGCGCTGCCGCTGGCGCGACAGCCGGGACACGAGAGGTCGCTTCGTCCGGGTCCTCTCGTACTACGGACGACGCCCCTCAACACTCCAACGCCCGCACCGGATACAGACCGAACTGTCTCACGACGTTCTGAACCCAGCTCATGTGCCACTTTAACCGGCGAACAGCCGGACCCTTGGGACCTTCTCCAGCCCCAGGATGTGACAAGCCGACATCGAGGTGCCAAACCGCGCCGTCGATGTGAACTCTCGGGCGCGATAAGCCTGTTATCCCCAGCGTACCTTTTATCCGTTGAGCGATGACCCGTCCACACGGTATCACCGGATCACTAACGCCGACTTTCGTCCCAGCTCGCGCCGTCGCGCTCGCTGTCAGGCGCCCTTCTGCGTTTGCGCTCGTCGTGCGATTACCGACCGCACTGAGGGCACCATTGCGCGCCTCCGTTACAGTTTCGGAGGCGACCGCCCCAGTCAAACTACCCGCCAGCCACGGTCCGCGCCGCGGTAAACGGCAGCGTGAGATCGTCAACAAAACAAGGGTGGTATTTCACTGTTGGCTCCCCCAGGGCCGAAACCCTGGGATCAGCGCCTCCCACCTATGCTACGCAGGTCATGCCGACGATCAATGACAGGCTATAGTAAAGGTGCACGGGGTCTTTTTGTCCTGATGCGGGAAATCGGAATCCTCACCGATACTGCAGTTTCGCCGAGCTTACGGAGGAGACAGCCGTCAAGTCGTTACGCCATTCATGCAGGTCGGAACTTACCCGACAAGGAATTTCGCTCGGTTGTTCCCATTCTGTTTCCAGAGGGCCGGACTTTATCTTGACCGACCGGCGAGGACCGGGCGGACCCGAACGTAAAGTCTCTGAGGGTTCCCGGCGGGAGCGCCGGGCCTTCCCTGCGGATTATCCCCGTGTCCGCCGGATTTTTACTTCCGGGCTCTGGGCCCGGTGAGTACCGGTCGGCTGTCGTGAGGACTTTCCCGCATATGGTTCGGTTTTACTAGGGCTAGCGAGCTTCTAACCTTAGGACCGTTCACGGTTGTTACTACCGCCTTGGGTGGCGGCGGCGCGGTCATTTCTGCCGCGCTCTGCATGTCGCCATGCAGCTCGGATCATCTCATCCCGCGAGGTCGCGGGTCTGGCGTATGGTCTCTGAGGGTTCTCGAGGCGGCACGGGTCGCGCGACGCTCGAGTCTTCCCTGCTGATCGCCCGCACCGCTCGAGTTGTCACTGCCGCCCTGCGAGGGCGACGAGTATCGGCGGATGCACCGGGGGTTCCAGCATATAGCCAGATTTGTTCACGGAACTACAGCGGTCAACCTATAGTTACGGCCGCCGTTTACCGGGGCTTCGGGACTCAGCTTCGCCTTGCGGCTGACCGAATCCGTTAACCTTCCGGCACCGGGCAGGCGTCAGTGTGTATACGTCGGCTTGGAGTACGCCTTAGCACACACCTGTGTTT
>DATLKW010000378.1:0-2248 GCA_035538175.1 Gemmatimonadales bacterium
GTCTTTCATCAGGAGGACCACCCGTTTGTTGTCCCTGGCTGGAGGCGACGCCGCGCGGCTAGGGTGGCGGCCCCCTCCCCTGGATGCGTTAGCTTCCGGCCGTGCCTCTCGCCACGTTCCTCTTCGACCTCGACGGGACCCTCATCGATTCGATCGAGCTCATCCTGCGCTCCTACCGCCACACGCTGCGCGCGCACCGTGGCGAGGAGCCCCCCGACGAGGTGTGGATGGCGGGGCTTGGCACCCCCCTGTGGGTCCAGTTCCAGCGCTTCACGGATGATCCCGCCGAGATCGACGCGATGGTCGCGACGTACCGGGAGTACAACCTCACCCATCACGACGAGCTCGTCCGGCCCTACGACGGCGTGGTCGAGGCCGTGCGCGCCCTGCGCCGGCCCGACCGGCGTCTCGGGGTCGTGACGAGCAAGATGCGCAGCGGGGCGCTGCGCGGGCTGCGCCGCGCCACGCTCGAGGACGCGTTCGACGTCGTGGTGGGCGCCGACGAGGTCACCCATCCGAAGCCGCACCCCGAGCCCGTGCGCGTCGCGCTCGAGCGGCTCGGCGCCCCCGCCTCGAGCGCCGTCTTCATTGGCGATTCGCGCCACGACATCGAGTGCGGGCGGGCCGCGGGCGTCCGGACCGCAGCGGTGCTGTGGGGACCGTTCGCCCGCGGCGACTTGGAGGACCTGGAGCCCGATTACTGGCTAGAGCGGCCCTCGGACCTCACCTTATTGTCACCCGACGCCTAACCCTGGAGGCCGTCGTGCGGTTCGTCCCCTTCGAGCTCGAGCGCTGGCAGAGCACCTGGGAAAACCGGGTGCGCTACAACCTGTCCGAGTCGGGCGTCCACCCCCTCTCCATCGGGGAGCTCCTCGCCCTCGCGGGCGCTCCGGCGGACGCGCTCCTCGGCGTGCGCTTGGGCTACAGCCAGTCGAACGGAACGGACCGGTTGCGCGAGCGGATCGCCGCGCTCTACCCGGGCGCGTCGCCCGAGCACATCCTCGTCACGACCGGCAGCGCCGAGGCGAACTTCGTCGTGTGCTGGCGCTTGATCGAGCAGGGCGACCGGGTGGCGGTGATGCTGCCGAACTATCTCCAGACGTGGGGACTCGCGCAGAACTTCGGGGCCGAGGTGCGGGGGTTCGCCCTGCACGCCGAGGCGGGGTGGGAGCCCGCCGCCGACGAGGTGCGCCGTGCCATCGTGCCGGGGACGAAGCTCGTCGTGGTCACCAATCCCCACAACCCGACCGGACACGTCCTCTCGGACGAGCTCCGTCGCGCGATCGTCGCCCGCGCGGCTGAGGTGGGCGCCTGGCTGCTCGCGGACGAGGTGTACCAGGGCGCCGAGCGGGACGGGGTCACGACACCGTCCCTCTGGGGAAGCTACGAGCGGGTGATCGTGGTGAACGGGCTGTCGAAGGCGTACGGGTTGCCGGGACTGCGCATTGGGTGGATCGTCGGGCCCCCGGGGTTCGCCCCCGAGGTCTGGGCGCGGCACGACTATACGACCATCGGACCGAGTGGCGCGAGCGATCACCTCGCGACTGTGGTGCTCGAGCCGCGTGTGCGCGAGCGCGTGCTCGCGCGCACGCGCGGCATCCTGCAGTCGAACTACCCCGTGCTCGAGCGGTGGCTCAAGCGCTTCGGCGACACGTTCCAGTGGCACCCGCCGCAGGCGGGCGCGATCTGCCTCGTGCGCTACGGCCACGCCCTGCCTGGGCCGGAGTTGGTGGAGCGGTTGCGCGCCGACCACAGCGTGCTGCTCGTGCCGGGCGAGCACTTTGGGCTGCCCCAACACCTCCGCTTCGGCTTCGGCGACGAGCTCGCGCACTTCGAGGCCGCGCTGGCCGTGACCGAGCGGGGCTTGAAGCAGGTGTTCGCGGACTGACATGCGGGTCGTGCCGCTCGAGGCGTTCCGGGACAAGCTCTCGTTCGCCGTAGCGGTGAGCGCGATGGAGCGGGGGTTCCGGGCGCTCGCGGAGGGTAGGGCGGTGCTTCCCGAGCCGATCGTGATGGAGCTCCCCGCCGAACACGCCGAGGTCCACGTGAAGAGCGCGCACTTGCAGGGGGCGCGCTACATCGTCCTCAAGGTCGCGACTGGGTTCTACGAAAACCGCGCGCGGGGCCTGCCGTCGGGGGACGGGTTGTTCCTCCTCTTGGACGCCGCGACCGGCGTGCCAGCGCTGCTCTTCGAGGAGCACGGCTACCTCACCGATTTCCGGACCGCGGCGGCGGTCGCGCTCACGCT
>DATLKW010000379.1:0-9616 GCA_035538175.1 Gemmatimonadales bacterium
CACCCTCGGGGAGTCCGACTGGGTCCACGTAGTCCTGCAGGCGCCGGTGTCGTAAGCGCGAGCCGGAGGGGGTGGGGTAGGGGTGGGGGTGGTGTTGGTGGCCTCGCCGAAGGGGCGACAAGGACGGACCGGCGGAGAGGGCCCGACCCCTCGTGCCGCCGGAGGCCCGAGCGGTTTCAGCCCACGGCGCAGGCGTTCGGTCCGAACTCGAGCACCTCGGCATCCCCAGCCGCGACCTCCACGAGGCCGAGATTTGCGAGCTTGATCGTGCGGTACGCCTCGGGCGGCGCGACGGCGTGGGCCTCCACCCACGCGAGGAACGCGACTCGGTCACGGATGGCCGCAGCTTCGTTGGTGGCCGCGATCACGTCCACGCGCGCAGCCACGCTGCGGTCGGCGCGACGCTCGGTCTCGCTCGCGTAATGCGCGGGCAGGACGAGCATATCCCCCGACCACAGCCGCCGCACTCGCTCGAGGCTCTCCCAAAGCTTCGGCGCCCACGCGGCACCCTGGCCACCGAGATCCGGCCGGCCGACCGACTGCACGAACAAGCAATCGCCCGTGAGCGCGACCGCGCCATCCACCACCAGCGCGACGCTCCCCAACGTGTGCCCGGGGAGGTGCACGGCGGAGACGGTCGCGCGCCCGACGGCCAGGGTGTCCCCATCGGTGAGCGGTTCGTACGCCAACCGGCCCCGCGTGTCATCGTACGGCGATCGGGCGTCGTCGGGATGCAGGAAGTAGGGAACTTCCCACCGGACCGCGGCGGCGCGGGCGCCGCTCAAGTAGTCGGCGTGCATGTGCGTGTCGACGACCGCCGCGGGCGTCGCGCCCAGACGACCGAGCAGCGCTTCGTAGGGCTCGAGATGGCGGCCGGGATCCACGACGATCGCGTCGCCGTCGCTCACCAGCACGTAGGAGAGCGCGCCCTTGCCGACGCGGTCCACTTGGATCAGGTGATCGAGCCGCGGCGTCGGCGTCAGCGGGCGAGAGAGATACACCGCCTCCCACGCGACCATACCGCCGGCCAGGGAGAACGCCTCGAACCCGTGCTCGCGGAGGTGACGCGTGACCTGACGACTCGAGTTGCCGTGCCCGCAGATCACGGCGACCGGGACAGCGGGATCGAGGCCGAGCGGTTCGAGCGTCGGAAGCCCGTAGATCGCCGACGCTGGCAGGGCGCGGAAATCGAGCGTCGCGCCGAACGCCACGCGGCCGCGTTCCACCCGCTCGGGCGCGCGCACATCGAGCAGCTGCACCCGGTCTCCTTCATCGAGTCGGCGCGCCAACTCAAGCGCGGCGATCAGCGGGACGGCTGCCTCGGGCATGGGACCAGTGTCGCGCCGCGCTCGCGAAATCGCAACGGCGGGCCACCAGGCCTCCCGTTTGCCAGACCCCTGGATATATTGTGAACGCGTTCACAAGCGACTCGGCGGCCCCGTGGGCCCCCGAACCTGTTCACCGTCCCGGAGGACTTTCTGCAATGCGGTTGACCCTGCTCACCACGCTCGCCGCGATCAGCGCCGTCGCCTGCGGCGGCGAAAAGAAACCGGCGTCACAAGCCCAAGCCGCCACCCCGACGCCCACGGCCGCTCCTCAAACGGGCGCGACCGCGAGCACCGAGCCCGCGAGTGCCGTGGTCGAAGTGAAGATGACCGGCGACGGCTCCACTAAGGCCGCTTTCGAACCCAACAAGGTCACCATCAAGCCGGGCACGACCGTTCGCTTCCTCAACGTGTCGGGCGGACCGCACAACGTCGCCTTCTATCCCGACTCCGTGCCGAAGGGCGCGGCCGACGCATTGAAGAAGGGGATGCCAAACCCGATGGGTGACTTGACCGGACCCTTCCTCACCCAGCCGAACGAGAAGTACGACGTCTCCTTCAGCGGGGCCCCCGCAGGCGTTTACAAGGGCTACTGCATGCCGCACGTGGCACTGGGAATGCACATTACGGTCACCGTGCAGTAGCAGCTGGCACGCGTCCCGTGGTCCCGCGGCCCCGAGAGCTCTCGGGGCCGCCTTGTCATCCCGCGACGCCACGGTCTAAGCCGTGCGAGCGTCGCGACTTGACGGCGCGCTCGAGCGAGCGGCACACCTTTGGCTCCGCGCCCCGCCGCACGGCCTTTCGGCCGACCGGGGCCTCACCCGCCGGTCGAGCCGTGAGTCCGTTGCCCCATGGCGGCGGGGTCTTTACAATTCCCCCGCGATGACCGCCCGCGTGCTTCTGACCGTCGTCCTCGTCGCCGCCTCGAGTGAGCGGGCCGGGCTACCCGCTACCCTGGCGGGCGCCCGCATCTTCCGCGACGCCACGGCGGGTACGCTCGTCATCGATCTCGCTCCCGTCGACCTGCCTGCGCATACCATGCACCACATGCTCGCGCAGCCCCCGGTCGCCACGCTCGAAATCCCGGAACGGGGCTACATCTACGGCTTTCACGTCGGTCTCGTGGACAGCCTCGGGCATGCCCTCCCCGACGAGCTGCTCCATCATTTCAACCTCATCGACCCCGATCACCGCGAGCTGTTTCTCCCGATTTCGCGCCGCCTGCTCGCGGCGGGCCACGAAACGGGCGCGATTCATCTGCCCTGGCTTCTCTTCGGGTTGCCGCTCGAACGCGGGGATCACGTGGTGGCGAGCGCCATGATCGAGAACCTCACGGCGACGAGCTACCCGCGGGCGCGCGTGCGCCTCGTGATGGACTTCACGCCGGCCGGCCGCCCCTGGCCCCTGTTCCGCGCCTCGCCGTGGCAGATGGATGTGGCGTTCCCCGTCGGGGATAAGTCGTTCCGCCTGCCGCCCGGCCGCTCGTCGCGCTCCTACGAGGGAAGCCCCGTCGTCGCCGGGACGATCGTCGGCCTCGGGGGGCACATGCACGACTACGGACGCCTGATCGAATTCACCGACGCCACGACGGGCGAAGCCCTGTACCGCACGGCGCCCGTCGCCGACGCCGCCGGACACATCGCGTCGGTTCCTGTGGCGCGCCTCTACAGCTGGACCCGCCTCGGCGCGCACATCGTGCCCGCGCATCGCTACCGCGTGACGGTCGCCTACGACAACCCGACCGGCGCCCCGATTCCGGACGGCGGGATGGGCGTCGTGGGAGGCCTGTTCATCCCCGACCACGGCGTGCCATGGCCCGCCGCGAATCCCCGCGATTCGCTGTATCGCGAGGACTACGAGCATTACATGCGCGAAGGGAATGACGGGGGTCACGGGATGGGCATGGGCGGGCACGTCATGTCGATGCAGCCCAAGTCGAGCGGGCACGAGCACGCCGCGCACCTCGACCGCTGAAACCGACCGCCGCGTCGTGCTGCTCGATTTCGGCGGCACCCTCGACGCCGATGGGCTACACTGGAGCCCGCGATTTCATGCGGCGTACCGCGAAGCGGGAGGCGCACTCGACTTCGCGGCTTTCGACCCCCTCTTCAAGGGCGCCGAGCAGGCGTGGGCGGCGCTCCCCGGCATCACGACCCTCGGCTTTCGCGCGACGATCGTGGCGCTCGCCCGCGTCGTGGCCGAGCGCGTGCCCGACCGCGGGCGCGTGGACCAGACCGCGATCGCGGAGCGGTTTCACGCGAACGCGCTCGCGACCGTTGAACGCAACCGGCCGGTGCTGGAACGCCTCGCCCGCCGCTACCCGCTCGGCGTGGTGTCGAACTTCACCGGCAACCTGGAGCCTTGTTTGGAAGAACTCGGCCTGGCGAAATTGTTCCGAGTGATGCACGACTCCGCCGTGGTCGGGTGGAGCAAGCCCGATCCGCGCATCTTCCGCGGCGCCCTCGATGCCCTCGGTGCACCGGCCGAGGGCGCCTGGATGGTGGGGGATAACTTCGAAGCGGATATCCGCGGCGCGGCGTCGCTCGGATTGCGGACCTGCTGGCTCGCCCCGCGCGAGCGCGCGCTGCCCGCGGACGCCCGCGTTGCGCCCACGGCCCGGATAGCCCGGTTTGTGGACATCGAGTCGGTGCTCGGGTAGAGTGCACGGGCTCATCCTCGCGGGCGGCGAAGGGTCGCGGCTGGCGGCGGGGGGCGTCGGCGTACCCAAGCCCCTCGTCCCAGTCGGCGGCCGGCCGCAGATCGTCGGCTTGGTCGAGACGTTCGCCGCCCTCGGGTGCGAACGCGTCACCTGCGCCGTGCGGGCCGACTTCCCAGCCGTGCGGCGGTTGCTTGACGGGACGCGGTTCGGGCCGCCCCTTACAGTTGTGGAGTGCCGAACCCCTTCGTCACTCCACACCCTGGTCGCAGCGCTCGCCACGATGCCGGCGGGCCCGGTGTTCTGTAGCATGGTCGACACCGTTATGCGGGCGGGCGATTGGCAGACGGTCTATCGGGCCACCGAGCGCGAGCTCGGGGAGGGCGCCGACATGGTGCTGGCCGTGACGCCGTTCGTGGATGACGAGTCTGCGGTGTACGTCCGCCGCGGCGCCCGGGGCGACGTGGAAGCCGTGAGCGACGAGCCCGTCGCGCCGCCCTGCGTCACGGGCGGCGTCTACGGCCTGAGTGCCGGCGCCCGCGTCGCCGCCGGCGACGCCGTCGCGCGCGGGGTCCACAGGATGCGGGCGTTCCTCAAGGGCGCGGTGGCGGCGGGACACCGCGTCGCCGCCGTCGAGGTGCCCCGCATCATCGACATCGATCGGGCCTCCGATCTTGCGATGGCCAACGCGTGGCTTGCCACGCGCGAAAGGTGAGCCTTGGACCAACTCGTCGCGATTTACCGTAGCCCGTCTTATTCACCGATGCAGCACGGGGTGAACGACACCGCCATCCTCGATGCCACGGTCGCCGTGCTCGAGGCGCAGGGCTGGCGGAGCACCAAGACCACAGAGCGCGACGTGGAGCAGGGCCGCCTCCCGACGGCGGAGCTGTACCTGAACATGTGCCAGGGCTCGCTCGCAGCGGAGCAGCTGATGCCGCTCGAGTCGGACGGCGTGGTCGTCGTCAATCGGCCCTCGAGCGCGTTGAATTGCCACCGCTACCGCCTGGTGCGACGGCTCGCCCAGAGCACTCTCGCCTTCCCCCGGACCTTGATCCACGCCAGCTCCGCTCCGCTCCCGCCGCCCGCGCAGCTCAAGGCCCTGAGCCCGGACAACGAGAAGCTCTGGATCAAGCGCGGCGACGTGCACGCCGAGCGGGCCGAGGACGTCCTCGCCACGACGCTTGACAAGGTGCCTGAGGCGCTGGCGGCCTTCACCGCCCGTGGCATCCCGTGGGTCGCGCTGCAGCAGCACGTGCCCGGCCCCGTGGTGAAATTCTACGGCGTGACCGACGGGCGCTTCTTCAACTGGTACGGCGCCGACACGGGCTTCGCCGGCGCGCGCCCCGCGATCGACATCGACCGGCTCAAGGCCCTCGCGTTCGAGGCCGCCGCCATTCTCGGCCTCGAGGTGTTCGGGGGCGACGTGGCATTCCCGGAGCCGGATCGACCGGTGCTCATCGACATCAACGACTGGCCGAGCTTCGCCCCGTTCCGTGACGAGGCTGCGCGCGCCATCGCTGCCTACATCACTCATCGCTTCGCCAACCGGATGCGTTCGTGACCCATACCTTGCGCAAACTCCAGATCCCCGGACCCAAGTCGAAGGCCCTCTTCGACGCCGAAGCGCTCTACCTGGCGCCCGGGACCCAGAGCGTGGCGCTGTTCAGTCAGCTCTCCGTCGACCACGGGGAGGGCGCGCTCCTGTACGACGTCGACGGGAACCGCTACATCGACCTCCTCGCCGGCGTGGGAGTGGCGAGCCTCGGCTACGCGCACCCGAAGTACGTGGCCGCCATGCAGCGCCAGATCGCCCGCGTCCACGTGGGGAGCTTCACGACGGAGCACCGGGCCGCGCTCGTGCGCTTGATCGCCGCCGTGACCCCTGGCGACTTAAACCGCTCCCAGTTCTACTCGAGCGGCGCTGAAGCGGTGGAAGCGGCCCTCCGTCTCGCGAAGTCGCGCACCGGCCACACCGAAGTGATCGGCTTCTGGGGAGGATTCCACGGCAAGACCAACGGGGTGCTACCCGTCCTCGGCTCGAGCTTCAAGCACGCCCTCGGTCCCCTGATGCCGGGGGCCTACCTTTCGCCCTACGCCTCGTGTGCGCGCTGCGCCTTCGACAAGACCTTCCCGTCGTGCGAGTGGCACTGCGTCGACTTCCTGCGCAAGAAGATCGACTTGGAGACGACCCGGGACGTAGCGGCGATCATCGTCGAACCGATTCAGGGGACCGCGGGAAACATCGTGCCGCCCCCCGGCTACTTGAGACGCTTGCGCCAGCTCGCCGACGAGCTCGGCGCCCTCTTGATCTGCGACGAGATGATCACGGGCTTCGGCCGCACGGGCAAGATGTTCGCGATCGAGCACGAAGACGTGCTCCCCGACATCCTCACGGTCGGCAAAGGGTTCGGCGGCGGGTTCCCGATGAGCGGCGTCATCGCCCGCGAGGAAGTGGCCTTCGCGAAGCCGTGGGCCAACCCGAGCGGCAGCTCGTCGTCCTACGGCGGTAACCCGCTCGCGGCGGCCGCCGCCCGGGTGACGCTCGAAACCATCATCGAGGACAACTTGGTCGCGCACGCCCACCGGCTCGGTGAGCGCATGCTCGCCGAGATGCGGTCGTGGGAGGGCGAGGTGCCGATCGTGTCGGACGTACGGGGCCGCGGCCTGCTCCTCGGGATGGACCTCGTCGTTCCCGGCACCCGCACCCTGCTCGATAAGAAGCTCACCCGCTGGATCTTCGACACCCTCTTGTCCCGGGGGGTGCTCGCCATGATCTACAACCCCGAGGTCCGCATCAACCCACCGCTCGTCATCGAGGAGGACCAAGCGATGGGCGCCCTCGCCATCATGAAAGACGTGCTCAGTGAAGCCGCCGAACGAGCTGTCGCATAAAGGCCGCCCGATCGAGGAGTGGATCGACCTCCACTTCTTCCGGCCGATCGGAATCCGGATCGCCCGGGCGCTCCTGCCGACCCAGATCTCGGCCGATCAGGTGACCCTCTGGTCCCTCGTCGTCGGGCTCGTCGCCGGCCACCTCTTCGCCTACGAGTACCGCTGGGCGAACGTGCTCGGGTTCGCCTTGTTTATCGTCTCCGACGTGTTCGACTCGGCGGACGGACAGCTGGCGCGGCTGCGGGGGACGTCCACGCGCTTCGGCCGCGCCCTGGACGGTATCAGCGACAACCTCCGCTTCGCGAACCTGTACTTCCACCTCATCTACCGCCTCATCCACGGCGGGTACTGGTGGCCGGGGGCGTTCCTCCTCGCCGCGGCGGCTGCACTCGCCCACACGTTCCAAAGCGCCGCGGTCGACTTCGTGCGGAATGCTTTCCTCTATATCGGGGTGGGCGGCGGCGGCGAGCTCGACCTCCCCGAGGACCTGGACCCCGCCCCCACGGGCTCCCTGCTCGAGCGCTTCGGCGCCCGCGTGTACCGCGATTACGTGCTGCGCCAGTCGCAGCTGTTCCCCCGCTCGGTGAAGCTCATCCGCGCCTTGCGCCAACAAGGCGTCCCGGCCCCCTTCCGCTCGGCCTACCGCGCCCGGCAAGACGGCGTGCTGCCGCTCTGCGCCTGGCTCGGGCAGAACATCCGCTTCGCCATCCTCGGGATCGCCGGCATCGCGGGCTACGTGCAGGCGTTCCTGTGGACCGAGGCCGTCTGGATGAGCCTGCTGCTCGTGGTCCTCGTCTGGGTCCACGAGTGGAATGCCACCGTGCTCGGGAGCCTGCTCGACACGGCGCGCAATGCCTACCCCCGGCACTCCTAAGCCGCGGCGCTACCGCGCCGCCCTGATCGGGGCCGGCGGCATCGCGCGCCAATCGCACCTTCCCGCGCTGCGCGACGTCGCCGCCCTGCGCGCCCGCGTGGACGTCGTCGCCCTGGTGGACAGCGCGGGCGACGTCCCGCCGGTCGACGGCCTGCCGCTCGTGCGCGACCCCGAGGGGCTCGCCGCGTTCGCGCCGCTCGACTTCATCGACATCTGTACCCCCACCGCCTCCCACCTCGAGCTGACGCTGTGGGGCCTGGCGCACGGTTATCACGTGGTCTGCGAGAAGCCGGTGGCGCTCACGCGCGCGGAGGCGGATCGGATCGCCACCGCCGCGCGCACGAGCGGGCGCCTCGTCATGCCGTGCCACCAACATCGGCACAACCCCGTGTGGGTCCGCATCAAGGAATGGCTCGCCGCGGGCGCCATCGGCCATTGGCACCTCGCCGAATTCTCGGTCCACCGGCCGGCCGCCGACCCGGGCCGGGTGCCGAGCGGCACCCCGTGGCGCGGCACCAACGCGATGGGGCGGGGCGGCGTCCTGCTCGACCACGGCACGCACCTGGTTTACCAGCTGCTCGATATTGCCGGGACGCCGGCCGCCGTGAGCGCCTGGACCGGGCGGCTGCGCCACGGCGGCTACGACGTGGAAGACACGGCCGCGCTCCGGTTCGAGTACCCCGACCGGCTCGTCACCATGTTCTTCACGTGGGCCGGGCGGGCGCGCGAGACCCGCATCCGCTTCATCGGGGACGCGGGCGCGATCGACTGGGTGGACGGCGAACTGCGGCTCGAGCGCGCCGGCGCGGTGGAGCGCCTCGATTTCGCGGCGGAACTCGAGAAGACGGCCTACCACCGCTGGTTCGCCGGCCTGTTCGACCACTTCGTCACCGCCCTCGACGCTGGGGGCGGCGGGGACGCGGGCACGGGCTTCCTCGAGGACATCGCCCAGGTCGCCACCGTCGTCGAGCACGCCTACGCGGCCGCTCGGAGCGGGACGACCGTCGCCCTGCCGAGACGCGGGTGAGCCGCAAGGTCCAGCTCCTACTGTTCGGCGTCGGCGCCACGGTGTTCGCCTACCTCGTGGCGCACATCGGGGCGGGGAAGCTCGTGGCGGACGCCGCCCAGACGGGCTGGATGTTCGTCCCGATCGTCCTCCTCTACGGCGTCGTGTGCGCGGTCAACGCCGCCGCGTGGTGGCTCGTGATGGCCGACGAGCCGGTGCGCCCCCCGTTCTGGCGCGCCTGCGCTATCACCGTGTCGAGCTTCTCGCTCAACTTCATGACGCCGCTCGTGAACGTCGGGGGCGAGCCGTTCAAGGTCGCCGCCGTGGCGCCCTGGCTCGGCCTGCGACGCGCCGCCGGGTCCGCGGTGATCTACCAGATGCTGCACACCTTCGGCCTGCTCTTGAGCTTCCTGACCGCGGTCGTCGTGGGAGCGGTGTTCCTCCCACACACGCCGGCACTGCTCGCGACGCTCGCCGTCACGTTCGCGTGCTTGGCCACGCTGACCCTGCTGGTCCTCACCGGGCACCGCCGCGGCGGGCTCGAGAGCGCGCTCAACGTCCTCCAGCGACTCCCCCTCGCCGGGGGGCTCGCCCGACGCCTCGAGCCCCGGCGCGCGACGCTCGCCGCTATGGACGACCAGATCACTCAGTTCTACCACGCGCACCCGCGCCGCTTCGCCCAGGCGCTGGCGCTCGAATATGCGAGCCGCTGCCTGTTCATGGTGGAGTACCTGCTCATCGCCCGCTCTGTCGGCCTCGACATCGGCTACTGGCGCGCCTACGCGATCGGCGGCCTCACGCAGCTCGTCCAGAATGTGCTCTTCGTCGTGCCGTTCGAGTTGGGAACGAAAGAAGGCTCG
>DATLKW010000380.1:0-4391 GCA_035538175.1 Gemmatimonadales bacterium
CCGCATCACCGGGATCGAGGGGGTGGTGGAGGTCCGGCCGCGGGGGCCAGTGTCCGGGTACCTGAACGTCGCCTTAAACCACGCCTTCGGCGCACACCCCGTCTCGGGAGGGTTTTTCCCACCCGACACCTCCCGGGCTACTTTGATCTGGATCACGATCAACGTGTGTCCGGCGTCGCAAGTTTGGTCTTTGCGAGCCGGGGGTTCTATGCTTCTGCCACCGGCATCTACGGGAGCGGCTTGACGAACGGGAGTCCTCCGGACTCGACCTATGGCAGGGGACTCCTGGACTTCAACAAGACCATGAAGGTCGACCCCAGCTTCATCGTAAATGCCAGCTTGGGGTATACATTTGTAACGGGTGGGCTGGTCGTCCGGCCGCAGCTGTACGTCGACAACGCATTTGACCACAAGTATGCCCTTAAGGGCGCGTTCTTTAGCGGGGCGTCCGTGGGTCGACCCCGTGCGGTGCAGTTGCGCGTCAATATCGGAGCCTAGGCTGATCCCTGGAGCGTGGAGGCGTGCATGAGGCGGCGAACGGTCATCCAACGGATCTTGGGGTCGCTACTAGTGGCGGGCGCCTGCCATGACAGCACGGCGCCTCCCGCGTTGCCGACGTGCCATTCCTCGTCGGCGTCGCAACTCACCCTCGCCGTCGCGGCGTATACGGCGATCGACCCCGCGACCGACGTGGGGTGTGTGACTATCGCCGCCAACACCTCCACGCTCCAGGCGGAGTACTTGATCGTCTCCCAGTCGGCGGCGGGGACGTGGGGCCTCTCGTCGACATTCACCCTCGGGAACGCCACGTTGGCGCCGACGGCCATGCCTGCGGCCCAGCGTCTGGCGCCGCCGGCGTCGTCCAGCCCGCGCGGCGCGGCCACTGACTTCGACGCCTTCCTCCGTCGCCGGGGCGCGGCCCGTGCCGCGCGCGCCGCGACGCTCGCTCCATCGGCGCCGGCACCCGCCGCGAGCCCGCTCCCCGTCACCCCGCCCACGGTCGGCAGTCTTCGCCAGTTCGCCGTTTGTGCGGACCTCAACTGCAGCCACTTCCAGAAGGTGGGCGCCCGTGCTAAGGCGGTCGGCGCGCATGTCGCCATCTACGTCGACACGCTCGCCCCCGCGAATGGCCTCGATTCGGCTGACATCGACACGCTCAAGCAGGTGTTCGATGCCCGGCTCTACCCGCTCGACACCTCGACCTTCGGCGGGGTCACCGACCTCGACACGAACGGCGTGGTGATCGCCCTCATGACGCCGGTGGTGAACGCCCTCGTCACCAAGACCGCTTGCGCGTCGACGGGCTATATTGCCGGGTTCTTCTTCCCCGACGACCTGATTCTGTCCGTCCCCATCGACAGCTCGAATCATGGCGAGATCTTCTACTCAATCGTGGCCGATTCGGCCGGCACGGTGAGTTGCGCCCACACGCGCGCGAACGTGAAACACGTCACCCCTGGCACGTTCATGCACGAGTTCCAACACATGATCAATTTCGCCCAGCACGTGCTGATCAAGTTCGGGAATGCGACGGAAGACGGGTGGCTCGACGAGGGACTGTCCAAGTACGCCGAAGAGCTCGCCGGCCGTAGCTTCCTGCGCCCCACGTGCCAGAATTATCCGACGTACACACCGTGCCCGGACACGCTCACGTTCTGGCGCTACACGATCAACAACGTCTACGACGCCTATCAGTACCTCCACGCGCCCGGGGGCAGCGCGCTCCTGATCCAGTTGGATCAGGGCACCCTGGCCGAGGTGGGCGCGAGCTGGTTGTTCATGCGCTACCTCGTCGACCAGTTCGGGACGCAACTCACCGACAGCTTGGCCCAAACGACGCTCGCGGGGTCGGCGAACGTTGCCGCCCAGACGCATCAGCCCTTCACGACGACTGTTACTCGCTGGGCGCTCTCAAACTGGGTGTCTGATCTCCCGGGCTTCGCCACTCCGCCCGAGCTGCGGGACACGTCGTGGCATTTCCGCACCCGCACCTTCCCGTTCTGGAATCAGCAGGATCCGACCGACTTCCCGCTGCCCTTCCCCCTCGTCCCGGCCCAGTCCGCGAGCGGGATAGTCAGCCTGAGCGCGACGCTCCAGTCGGGGTCGGGGGTGTATTTGCGGGTGCTGCAGGACCCGGGGGCGCCAGCCTTCACCCTGCAATTCACCGGCCCTTCGGCCACCTTCTCAACTGTCGTGCCCCGGCTCAACATCATCCGGATCCACTGAGCGCTCCGGCGGCTTGACACGGGAAGCCGGGGTGGATTAGCATAAGTCCTTCCCCAAAAAGGACTTGTGCCCGCGATGTCGATCCGGCGCCAGGAGGCCCTCGACTACCACGCGCAGGGTCGCCCGGGCAAGATCCAGGTCACCCCCACCAAGCCCTTCAAGAACCAGCGTGACCTGTCGCTCGCCTACACGCCGGGGGTAGCTGAGCCGTGCCGGGAGATCGCCGCGCGTCCGGAGGAGGCGTACACCTACACGGCCAAGGGGAACCTCGTCGCCGTGGTGACAAACGGGACGGCGGTGCTCGGGCTTGGGAACTTGGGGGCCCTCGCCGCCAAGCCGGTGATGGAGGGGAAGGGGATCCTCTTCAAGGCGTTCGCCGACATTGACGTATTCGACCTCGAGGTGGGCTCCGAGGACCCCGCCGACCTGATTCGCTTCTGTCAGGTTCTCGAGCCCACGGTCGGGGGGATCAACCTCGAGGACGTCCGCTCGCCCGACTGCTTTGCGGTCGAACAGACTCTTCGAGAGACGCTGTCCATCCCGGTGTTCCACGACGATCAGCACGGCACTGCGATCATCACCGGAGCGGCGCTCCTGAACGCGCTCGAGCTCGTGGGCAAGGCGATCGGCGAGGTGCGGGTCGTGTTCGCGGGGGCGGGTGCAGCGGCCGTCGCCTCGGCCAAGCACTATGTGCGACTCGGGGTCGTCCGGGAGCGCATCACGTTGTGCGACGAGCGGGGCGTTCTGCACGTCGAGCGCGACGACTTGGATGCCTACCGCCGGCCGTTCGCCGTCTCGGGCAAGGCCCGCACCCTCGCCCAGGCGCTCAAAGGCGCGGACGTGTTTGTCGGGTTGTCCGTGGGTGGGATCGTGACGGGCGACATGGTCGCGGCGATGGCGCCGCGGCCGATCATCTTCGCGCTCGCCAACCCCGTGCCCGAGATCATGCCTGAGGAGGCGCGGCGGGCGCGGAGCGACGCCATCATCGCGACCGGCCGCTCCGACTACCCCAACCAGGTGAACAACCTCTTGGGCTTCCCATCCATCTTCCGCGGGGCCCTCGACGTGCGGGCCCGCAAGATCAACGAGGAGATGGAGATGGCGGCAACGCGGGCGCTCGCCGCGCTCGCCAAGGAAGAGGTCCCGGACTCGGTGATGCGGGCCTATGGGCTCGAGCGCCTGCGCTTCGGCCCCGAGTATCTGATTCCGAAGCCGTTCGATCCGCGGGTGCTTTTATGGGTGGCGCCTGCCGTGGCGTGGGCGGCAGTGGGCTCGGGGGTGGCCGGCCGCGTGATCGACGTGGACGAGTACCGGGCGGAACTCGACGCGCGCTTGGGACGGGCGCGTCAGGTGATGCGGGCCCTCTCGAGCCGGGCGCAGGAGCAGGCCCAGCGGATCGTGTTCCCCGAGGGCGAGGATCCCCGCATCCTCAAGGCCGCGCGCGTCCTCGCCGACGACGGCATCGCGGCGCCGATCCTGCTCGGCGACCCCGACGCGATGCGCCGCCAGGCGGACGACGCCGGCGTGACGCTCGAGGACATTACGCTCTCGAACCCGCGGACGAGCGCGCATCTCGAGGCCTTCGCCCAGGAGCTGTGGCAGCGGCGCCGCCGCAAGGGAATCACGTTGCGCGAGGCCCGCGACCGGGTGCGCGATCCCCTGTACCATGCGCTCCTGATGCTGCGGGCGGGGCAGGCCGACGCGGTGGTGGCGGGCGTCGACATGTACTATTCCGATGCGATCCGCCCCGCGCTCGAAGTGATCGGCGTGGAGGCCCGGCGGCGCCAGGTGAGTGGCATCTACATGCTCGTGCTGCCGCAGCAGACGCTTTTCTTCGCCGACTGCACGGTGAACATCGACCCGGACGCGGAGGGCCTCGCCGAGATTGCGTCGGCGGCCTCGGAATTCGTCCAGCGGCTCGGGATCGAGCCCCGCGTCGCGCTCTTGTCGTTCTCGAACTTCGGCTCGGTGCGACACGCCGCGGCCGACAAGGTGCGGCGGGCGGTCGCACTTTTGCACGAGCGGGAGCCGGCGTTGCAGGTGGACGGGGAGATGCAGGCCGACACCGCCGTGGTCGAGCGGATCCTGACACGCACCTATCCTTTCTCGAAGCTCAAGGCCCCGGCGAACGTGCTCATCTTCCCGAGTCTCGATGCCGCGAACAT
>DATLKW010000381.1:0-4059 GCA_035538175.1 Gemmatimonadales bacterium
GCAAGGATAGCTCGGGCCCGGCACCTGATACCACTCGATGCGCCCGAAGTCACCCCAGATCCGCGCGCACTCTTCGATCGCAGCCCACCACGCCCGGTAGGCGGGGGGCGGCGAGAACTCGACCGCCCCACGGGGGGCGAAGGTGTCGAGACACGCGGCGACGAACGCGAGGACGAGCCAACGCAGGCGCGACGGCACGAGCGGAAGGCTTCGGGCTAGAACCCCGCCGCGACGTGGCCGGCGAGCAGGACCCCGACGACGATGCTCACGGTCGCCGAGCCAAGATGAAGGACGGTCGCCCAGCGCGCGCCGCGGCTCGAGGCGAGCCGGACGATTCCCGCAAGCGAGAGCGAGACCAGCAGCATCCCGAACATCGTCCCCACCGCAAACGCCAGGAAGTAGGCGAGCTGTTCCACCCGCGTGGGCGCCGCAGCGACGAGCAGCACGAGGATCGCCGCGCTTCCCGCGAGCCCGTGCAACAGCCCGAACCCCAGAGAACGCCGGGAGTCGCCGCGCGTGTGCCAGTGCGCGTGCTCGGTAACGCGAGCATGGCTATGGAAATGGAGATGCGGCCCCTCCCCTTCCCCTTCGTGGGAGTGCACATGCAGGTGCCAGCGACCACGCACGTAGCGGAGGATGACGGACGCGCCAAGTGCCACGAGGAGCAGACCAACGAACAAGTCAGCGAGCGGCCACAGGCGCTCGGGCAAGCGCAACCCAAAGAGGATGATCGCCGCCACCACGGTACCGACGCTCACCGTATGCCCCACCGCCCAGGCGAGGCCCAAGCGGGCCGCGTCGCGGAGGCGGCCCTGGCGGGTCGCCAGTGTTGAGACGGCGGCCAGATGGTCCGGCTCGAAGGCGTGCCGAAACCCGAGCAGCAACCCCACGCCGGCGATGGTGAACAGCGTGAGGGTCGGGGTGGGGGAGGGGCTCATGGCGGCCCGGAATCTAGCCTATTCTTTCTCCTGGGCGGTGGCCCTCGCGTGGGGAGGACGCTACAACCTTTCCCACGTAAGCCCTATCAAATTCCGCACATGGAGTTCACCACTCCCGGGGTGGCGACACTGCGCAGGGAACTCGACCAGGGGGCGAGGGACGCGGAAGCAGCCGACGCAGCGCTCGCCGCCTCGGGCGACGGGCAGGCGTTCGAGCGGCTGTACCGAACACACGTCGCCCGCATCCACAGCTTGGCCCGACGGATGACCGACGCCGAGCATGCGGATGACCTAACGCAGGACGTGTTTGTGCGAGCGTGGAGCAAGTTGAGCACGTATCGGGCGGAGGCGGCGTTTGGCACCTGGTTGCACCGCCTCGCCGTGAACGTGATTCTCGCTCGGCGGACGACGCTCGGGACCGAGCGCAGCCGCTACACCGCCTCGGACGACGCGCTCGACGACGTGGCGGGACGCCCCGCTGGCCCCGAGCTCGGGATCGATTTCGAGGACGCGATCGCACGGCTGCCCGAGGGGGCGCGACGGGTGTTTGTGTTGCACGACATCGAGGGGTACCGGCACGAGGAAATCGCCGAGCTCTTGGGCATCGTGGCCGGAACGTCCAAGTCGCAGTTGCATCACGCGCGCATGGCGCTGCGCGAGCATCTCGAGCGCTGAAGGAGAGGATTCGATGCCAGACCGTTGGACCGATCGCCTGAGTGAGTATCTGGACGGGGAGTTGGGCGCCAGCGACGCCGTCGCGCTCGAGGCGCACCTCGCGGACTGCGCCGACTGCCGCGCGACGCTCGCGGAGCTGCGCCGCGTCGTGCTGCGGGCCGGCGCGCTCGACGACCGGCCTCCCAAGGCCGATCTCTGGCCCGGCGTCGCGGCCCGCATCGGGCGCGCGCCGGGCGGGCACGCGCCGATTCGCGCTCCGGGCGGCGCGCGCCTCACGCCCCGACGCTTCTCCTTCACCGTGCCCCAGCTCGCCGCGGCCGCCGTCGCGCTCACGCTGCTCTCGAGCGGGGTGGCATGGCTCGCGCTGCGGGGGCCCGTCGCCCAGCCCGCAGTCCAACCCACGGCGGCGCTGGCCGTAAGCGTGCCCACCATGACCAATGCCGTCGCCACCGAGGGCGCCGATCCCCGCTACGCGTCGGCCGTGGCGACGCTCGAGCGTGTGCTGGCCGAGCACCGCGGCCGCCTGGACACGGCGACGGTGCGCGTCCTCGAGAAGAACCTCGCCATCATCGAGCGGGCAATCCGCGACGCGCAGAGCGCGCTCGCGGCCGACCCGGCGAACCAGTACCTCAATCTCCATCTCGCCCAGGAGCGCCGGCGCAAGCTCGAGCTCCTGCGCCGCGTGGCCGTGCTCGCCGGCTCGCAGACCTAGAGGAGGAACGACGCTGATGTTGACCACCGTGGCGATGCTCGCAACGCTCGCCCTCGTACAGGAAACCGACACGACCGTCCCCGTGAGCGCGGGAGCGCGCCTCGAAGTGAACAACTTCGGCGGTGAGATCGCGGTGAAGACGTGGACCCGGAGCGCCGTGCGCATCGCCGCCAGCCACGGGAGCCGCGAGCGGATCCAGCTGGAGATCTCCGAGCACGCGGTGCGGGTCAAGTCCGAGGGACGTCGGGGCCCGCCCCACATCGTCGACTACGACATCACGGTGCCGGCCGCCATGGCGCTCGCCCTCACCGGGGTCTACAGCGACATCTCGGTCCAGGGGAGCCAGGGAGAGATCACCGCGGAGACCGTGCAGGGCTCGATCAAGGTGTCGGGGGGCGTCGGCAACGTCTCGCTCAAGTCGGTGCAGGGCGATGTGACACTCGAGAACGCTCGCGGCCGTATTGAGCTGAACTCCGTGAACGAAACCATCAAGGCGCACCAAATCTCGGGCGACCTGTCGGCGGAAACGGTGAACGGCGACATCAATCTCGAGCAGGTCGAGTCCGCGAACACCGAAGCGAGCACCGTGAACGGCGACGTCGTCTACGATGGCACTATCAAGGATGGCGGGCGCTACCGGTTCTCGACCCACGACGGCGACCTCCGGGTATCCGTGCCCGAGGGGGCCAACGTCGGCGTCTCGGTCTCCACGTTCGAGGGCGACTTCAGCACCTGTTTCCCGGTGCGGCTCACGGAGAAGACGAAGCACCGCTTCAGCTTCACCATCGGCTCCGGGAGCGCCCGGCTCGAGCTCGAGTCATTCAACGGCGACATCCGGCTGTGCCGTCCCGGCCGCCTGGCCAAGGAAAGGGGCCGCCGGGACCGGGACAACGACGAGGACCACGAGGAGGAATGAGCATGCGCGTCGCAACGCTGGCGTCGGTCGTCACCCTAGCGGGGCTGTCCGGAGCCGCGACCGTCCTCGCGGCCCAGGAGGAGTTCCATTGGAAGGGGACGATCGCGGCAGGCAAGACGATCGAGATCAAGGGCGTGAACGGCGACATCGAGGCTGTCGCGGGCTCGGGCGAGGTCGAGGTGACGGCGACGAAGCACGCGCATAACAGCGATCCCGACGAAGTGAAGATTGAGGTCGTGCCGAGCGCGGCGGGCGTCACCATCTGCGCCGTCTACCCGAGCTACGCGCGGCGCGAGAACACGTGCGAAACCGGTGAACACGGGCACATGAACACGCGCGACAACGACGTCCGAGTGGACTTTCACGTGCGAGTGCCCGCCGGGGTGCGGCTCGCCGCCCGCACGGTGAACGGGGACGTCGACGCCACGGACCTGGGGAGCGACGTCGAGACGTACACCGTCAACGGCGGCATCCACGTGTCCACGTCCGGCTCTGCCGAGGCCGAGACGGTGAACGGCTCGATCGAGGCGAAACTCGGCCGCGTGGGCGATGCGATGCGCTTCCACACCGTGAACGGCGGCATCACGCTCGATCTCCCGGCCAACCTCTCGGCCGAGGTGCGCGCCAACACGGTGAACGGCGACATCATCACGGACTTTCCGCTGCTCGTCACGGGTCGCCTAGGACCGCGGCGCCTGCATGGGACCATTGGCAACGGAGGTAAAGAGCTCGAGCTCTCGACGGTGAACGGGAGCATCAAGCTGCGCAAGAGTTCGTAGGGCCTTTCGTACCCAGGGGCGACATCCGGGTGTCTTTCA
>DATLKW010000382.1:0-1889 GCA_035538175.1 Gemmatimonadales bacterium
TCGAGACCACGATGACGATCGCCCCGGGGCAATGCGCCTTGATGGCAAGCGCGACCTGCTTCACGATGTCGGCGTTCGTGCGCACGAGATCGTCGCGACTCATCCCCGGCTTGCGGGCGATCCCCGCCGTCACGACCACGACCTCGCTGCCCGCCGTCGGCGCATAATCGTTGGTGCCAAGGATCCGGGTATCGAACCCCTCGATCGGGGCGGACTCCCATTGGTCGAGCCCTTTGCCCTGCGGCACGCCCTCGATCACGTCGACGAGAACGACGCTGCGCGCGAGCTCCTTCTCGGCGAGGCGCTGGGCGGCGGTGGCGCCTACGTTCCCGGCGCCGACGACGGTAATCTTGGTGAGCATGCGAGTCGCTAGCGGGTGTGGTTGGCGGGTAAAACTAGACCAGAGAGGACGGTCGGGGAACCATGCTCACCGGCGGTCGGGCAGCGCCCCGATCCAGGGCTCACCCGCCCCGGGTGTGCATCTCGCGATGGGGATCGGCTCGCAAGGCGTCGATCCGATACAAGGCGCCGCGCTCCGGTGCCCCGAGGCGCTCTTCGGCCCCCCGGTCGAGCCGGGCACGCCACGCCTCCCGCAGCACGGTCGCGAGCTCCTCGTCCGAGGCGCCCGCGCGTAGCCGCTCACGGAGATCGATCCCGCGCGCGGCGTACAGACATAGGAACCACGTGCCATCCGCGGTCACGCGGCTGCGGTCGCAGGTGCGACAGAAGGGCGCCGTCACCGAGGCGATGATCCCGAAGATCGTGCCGTCGGCGAGGCGGAATCGGTCCGCCGGCGCTCGGTCGGCGTTCACTAGAGGCTCGATCGGCCCGTGCCGGCGACCGAGCACGTCGAGGATGTCGCGCTGCGAGACCACCTGGTCGCGCGACCACCGCGTCGCCCCACCCACATCCATGTACTCGATGAAGCGCATTTCAGCGTCGTGGGCTCGGGCGAACTCGATGAGATCGACGAGCTCGTCATCGTTGAACCCCCGGATCACGACGGCGTTGAGCTTCAGGCGCTCGAACCCCGCCGCGCGCGCCGCCCGGATCCCCGCCACGACGTCCGCGTGGCGGCCACTTTTCGCAAACGCCTGCATCCGCTCGGGCCGGAGCGTGTCGAGGCTCACCGTGACCCGCTTCAACCCCGCCCCGTGCAGCGCCGCCGCCTGCCCCGCCAGGAGCAATCCGTTCGTGGTCAGGGCGAGGTCCTCGATTCCGGGCAGCGTCGCGAGCATCCGGACGAGCCCCGCGAGATCGTGCCGCAACAACGGCTCCCCGCCCGTGAGGCGCAGCTTACGCACGCCGAGCGCGGCGAACACCCGCGCGAGCCGCGTCAGCTCCTCGAAGGTGAGGATCGAGGCGCGCGGCAGCCACACATACTCGTCCTCGGGCATGCAATAGCGGCACCGCAGGTTGCAGCGATCCGTCACCGACAGCCGCAGGCTCGCGAGGGGGCGACCGAGGCCGTCGCGCACAAGCTCAGCCATGCGGGGCCAGGTCCGCCGGTCGCGACGTGGGCCGACCGGCGGGATCCACCCACACTTCCGTCCCGTCCATGCGCAGCTCCTTCTTCCACACCGGGATGCGGCGCTTGACCTCTTCGATCACGAACCGGCACGCCTCGAACGCCTGGGCGCGATGGGGCGCCGCTGCCGCGATCGCGATGCTCGCCTGCCCGGTCGGGATGATCCCGAGCCGATGCGCGACCGCGAGGCGCGCGTCGGGCCAGCGCGCCCGCGCCTCCGCCACGAGCCGGCCGAACTCGGCCTCGACCATCTCCTCGTACGCCGAATACTCGATCGCTGTCACGCCGCCCTCGGCGGGCCCGCTGCGCACGGTGCCGAGGAAGACGCAGGTCCCGCCGCACCCGGGCGCCGCCACCTGCC
>DATLKW010000383.1:0-22587 GCA_035538175.1 Gemmatimonadales bacterium
AAGCCCGGGCCACGGCGGCCGCGTCCACGATGGCCGCGAACACCGGGATCAGGACGATCTCGTCCGTCGTGTGCCTATAAAACGCCTCGACCCGCGACACATTGTAGAGTTTGAGCGGCACGAGGTCCGTCTCTTCTCGCAGCTCGCGCAGCACGGCGGCGACGGGCGTCTCGCCGGGATCGATGTGTCCGTGCACCGATTCCCAGGTGCCGGGGGAGCGGCCGCCCGCGGCCCGGCGCAACACCAGCACCTCCACGCCCGCCGCTCCGCGACGGATGACGTAGCAATCGACGAAGGAGACGTGGTGCGATGTCACGGCCGGTGGTGGAGGAGTGGGCGGCGGCGATGATGGATGGCGCGTGATGACGGGGCGTCGTCCCCGCCCGCTTGGCCTAGCGCCGACGACCGAGTACCGCCTCAAGCCGGGCGGACAGCGCGCGCGCCCGGAACGGCTTCGTGAGGAAGTCATCGGCCCCGAGCTCGAACACCCGGACTTCGTTGTCCTCGTCGCCCTTGGCAGTGAGTACGATGACGGGGATCGACGCCGTCGCCGGGCGGGAGCGGAGGTGCGAGAGGACGCCGTAGCCGTCGAGCCGCGGGAGGTTCAGGTCCAACACGATGATGTCCGGTCCGACGCGGTCGATTTGGTCGAGCGCGTGCACGCCGTCGCGCGCCTCCGTCACGTCGTAGCCGTCGCGCTCGAGCAGATCACGCATCACTTTGCGGAGACTATCCTCGTCGTCGACGAGCAGCACCTTGACGGCCGGAAGGCCATGCGGGCCTGAGCGGCGTGGTCGGGCGGGCTCTTCGAGCAGCTCGAAATGCTCCGGGAGCGCCGGCGCCGCGGCGGGTTCGGCGACGACAGCAGTGCCGGTGTGTGGGGTGAGCTGCGGTTGCGCTCGGGTCGCCCCCGAGCGCCGTGGACCGCTCGGCGCCTCCGGGGGGGACTCCTCCTCGTGCGGGACGTCGACCACGCGGGTCAGCTCGTCGAGGGTCGACTCGCCGCGCAGCACGTGCGTGAGGCCTGAGTCCCAGAGGCTCTTCATCCCGCTTCGGCGGGCGGCCGCAGCGATGTGGTCCGCGGTCTCACCCGCAGCGACGCTCCGCTCGACTTCCGGCGTCACCGTCAGGACCTCGACGATCGAGAAGCGCCCCCGATAGCCCGTCATGGCGCAGTCGGGGCACCCGGCCGCGCGATAGAGCGGTGTCCCCTTCGGGATCCACCGAATGAGCCGCTCGGAGGGCGCCTCCATCCAGACTTCCTTGCAGGTGGGGCAGAGTTTGCGCATCAGGCGTTGCGCCACGATCCCGCGCAGCGCCGCGGCGATCTTATACGCCTCAACCCCGATGTCCACGAGGCGCGTCACCGCGTTGGCCGCATCGTTCGTGTGCAGGGTGGACAGCACGAGATGGCCGGTGAGCGACGCCTGCACCGCGATTTGCGCCGTCTCGCGGTCGCGGATCTCGCCCACGAGCACGACGTTCGGGTCCTGCCGCAGAATCGAGCGTAGCGCCGCCGCGAACGTCAGGCCGGCCTTCTCTTGTACTTGCACCTGCACGATCCCCGCCATCCGGTATTCGACCGGGTCCTCGACGGTGACGATGTTCACGCCCTCGCTCTTGATCTGGTTGATGCAGGAGTAGAGAGTCGTGGTCTTGCCGGAGCCCGTGGGGCCGGTGACGAGAAGGATCCCCTCGTGGTTCTCGAGGAGGCGGACAATCGCCTCCGCCTCGCCGGGATTCAGGCCCAGGGAGTCGAGCGACTTCACCGTCGCCCGCGAATCGAGAATCCGAATGACGACCTTCTCGCCGAGCGCCGCCGGGAGGGTCGAGACGCGCAAGTCGATCGGCTGGCCGTTCACGAGGACGCGGGCGCGTCCGTCCTGCGGCCGCAACCGGTCGGCGATGTCCAAGGCCGACATGATCTTGATGCGTGAGATCAAGGGGAGGCCCGCCTGGCGGGGGATCTTCATGACCTGGCGCAGCACCCCGTCGATGCGATAGCGGACCGCCACCCCGCCTTCCTCGGGCTCGATGTGGATGTCGCTCGAGCGCTGGAGAATGCCCTCGGAAATGATCAAGTCGACAAGCCGCACGACCGGCCGCTGGCTCGCCTCTGCTTCGGAGGCTGCGATCTCGTCCGGCTCCAGGTCCTGCTTGAGCTGCACGAGCTCGGCCTGGCTTTCCATGCCTTCGAGCAGCTTGTCGAGTCCCTTCTCCGGCCGATACAGCTCGTCGAGCCGCTCGGTGATTTTCGAGGGTGCGAGCAGGAGCATCCGGATCTCCCGCGCCGTAGCGAAGGCGAGCGCCTTTTCGGCGTCGAGATCGAAGGGATTCGCCGTCGCTATTTCGAGATAGGAGTCCGTGACGCGGAGCGGGAGAATGCGGTAGCGGCGCGCGACCTGTTCAGGGACGCGCTCCTTGGCGCTCGGGTCGAGCTGGTCGAGTTGGGCCAGTTTCAGCCGGAACCGGGTCGAGAGCGCGCTCAAGATTTGCTCGTCCGTCACGACCTTTTGGGCGACGAGGGTTTCCCACAGGGTGGCCTGGGGCGCCGCCTTGGTCCGCAGCTCGCTCAGGCGCTCGGGCGTGAGCACTCCCTCCAGGGAGTGCGCCAGCCATTCGTCCGGGAAGTTCGTGTCGGCCATTCGGTTACCCACCCAAACCTAGTTCCTGGGGCGGTTCCGTCCAGCCCGCCGGCGCCGCTGCGCTTCGCGCCCGCTACAAGATGGCCCAGAAGTCTCGCGCCACGTCGAGCGCGAGGCCCGCGCGGTGGGTCTCCAAGCCGAGCCCGACTTCGCAGCGGAACACGCCGAGCCATTCGAGGCCGAGGCCGAGGGTGGCGCGAGCGCCGGGTGTGGCGGACCACTGGGTGGCGGCGACGGGGCGATCGACCCACCCCACGGCGACGAAGGGGGCGAGGGTGACGAGCCGAGGCGTGCGCGCGTAGGGACCCACAGCCAAGGAGGCGAAGGGCACGGGTACGCGCCACTCGACGTGCACCAGCGCCATGCGTCTCCCCCCCCAGACTCGGAAGGGGTCACCCAACAGGGTGCCGCGTCCGCCAAGCACGAACGCCCGGTGTGCCGGAAGGGCGCCACTCGCGAGCCCCCCTTGGGCGCGCAGCAACACGCGGGTACCCCATGCGGGGAACAGCACGTGGCCCGCGCCCGCGAAGCGCAGGTAGGTATCGCCGACGTCCGCTCGGCCGCCCTCGAGTTCAGTCTCGACGTGGAGGTCGCGGCGGACGGCGAAGCCCTCGCTCCGGCGCTCGAAGCCGACTTGCAGGAGGTCCAGTGCCGGTCCGCCCAGGGCGAGGTTCGGGCGGAAGCTGCCGTTAGCGGGGGTGGCGAGGACGCCGAGGGAGCGGAAGGCCTCGCGCCCGAGCTCGGCGCGCCATTCGCCGCGCACACCGACGCCGTGGCGGTAGGTCAGGCGCACGCCCTGGGCGAGGTAATAGTCGCCGTAGTCGTGGCCGAATTCCTGCGCCGCGAGCGAGTTCTGCAGGGGGGCAATCACCGGCCAATCGCCCACGTCGCGGACCTCTCGGTACGCGCTCGCTTCGAGGGCTGCCCGTCCTTGGCGTTGGACCGCGGTGAGGGCGCCCTTGAGCCGGCGGTCCGAGAACCCGTAGCTCGTCCGGGCTCGGAGCTCGCGCCGCTCCCCCCCGCCCCGCACCACGATCCCGGCGCCGAGGGCGAGCCCCTCTACGCGATTGGCGTGCACCAGATCGGAGAAGCTACGCACGCCCAGGCGGCGCGCGCGCAGCCCCGTGAGGACGCGTCGACCGGCGATCCGCTCGACCTCGGCGCGCACGCGCTCGAGATCGTCACGGCGCACCGGCTCGGCGACTGCTTCGATGGCGGCGCCGAGGGGCTCGGTCCAGGGGAAGGAGTCGCGCTCCGTTTTGGGGAGGAAGGTGATCTCGTCGCCCGCGAACCAGCTCGGGGCGAGCCCGAGGTTGAAGGCGTAGCCGCCAATTTCCCAGCGGGCGCGGATGATGCCCCGCGCCGGGACGTCGAGCCACGTGGCGCGCCGGCGGATCTCGATTTCTTGGCGATATGGCAACCAGTAGCGGCGTTCCCACAGCGCGTTGTCGAGCGCGATGCTCACGTCCTCGAGCTGGGGATCGAGGTAGGCGCGCGGCGTGAAGGTGAATTCCATGCGGACCAAGTCCGCGGTCGCCGCGTCGACGTACAGCGTCCCCAGGATGCGTGGGAGGGTGAAGTCTTTGGGCCGCACGCGCAATGCAGCGACCCGCACCTCCCGCTCGGGCAGCGCGATCACCGTCATGTCGCCGAGGGCAAAATCGTAGAGGCCCAGCCCGGCTGCCGAGAGCGGGTGCGGCACGTCTCGGACCTCGTCCCCTTCGCCGAGCCGGATGGCGGTCCCGAAATTGTTCTGAATGATGCCGAGGTGGTCGCGGTGGTAGGCGATGTCGGTAGGGAGTTGGGCCTGGTCGCGCCAGCCGATCACACGCTGCTTGCTGCTCGCTGGGGCCCTCCAGTACACTTCGAGCTCCAATTGGTCTGCCTTGATAAGCCGCGGGGGGTCGGCGAGGCCCTCGCCGAAGGCACCGAGAAAGAACAGGAAGCCGTGCGCTTGGGACTTGTAGTCGTGCAGCGTCGTATCGGCGGCCGCGCCCGTACGGCGCAGCGCCGCCCGTCGCGCGAGGGCGATCGCCGCTTCGGAGCCCCACGTTTGGGGGAGGGCTTGCCTGGGATGGGCGAGGCCCGGCAAGACGAGAATGGCGGCGACGAGCGGGACGCGCATCGGGCCCCAATCTCGCGACGCCAGAAGGCCGAGGCAACGGCGCATGCCTCCTGTACCCCGCCCGCCCACCGATGAGCGACCCCCGCGCCGACTTCCTGGCCCGCGCGGAACGCGGCGGGGTGGTCCCCGTACTGCGCGAAGTCGTGCTCGACGCCGACACCCCCGTCGCGGCCTTCGCCAAGGTCGCGCGGCCGCCGTTTGCTTTCCTGTTGGAGTCGCTCGTGGGGGGAGAGCGGTGGGCCCGCTACACGTTCCTCGGCACCGAGCCGCGCGAGGTGTGGCGCTGTCGCGGCCGCGCGATCGAGCGCTGGACGCCGGCCACGGGCTGGCGGTCGGTCGTCGAGACGGACGACCCGATCGGGGATCTGGCGCAGCGGCTGCGGGCGCTGCCCGCCGCTCCGGTGCCGGGCCTGCCGCGCTTCACGGGCGGCGCCGTGGGGTATCTCGGCTACGATCTCGTGCGGAGCGTGGAGCGGCTGCCAAACCCGCCAGCCGACACGCTCAACGTACCCGATGCGGTGATGATGTTCGCGGACACGCTGGTGATCCTCGACAACGTGTTCGGGCGGGCGATCGTGGTCGCGAACGTCGAGATCCCCCCCGCGGCCGCCCCGGCCGCCCGTCTGCGCCTCTACGACGCGGCGGAGGCGCGGCTCGACGAGCTCGTCGCGCGTCTCGGCGGCCAGCACGTCCTCGCCCCCCTCGCCTTGCGCGACGGGCTGGCGCCCGTCGCCACGACCTCCCGCTATTCACGCGCGGCGTTCGAACGGGACGTGGCGCGGCTGCATGAGTACATCGTCGCGGGGGACACGTTCCAGACGGTGTTGTCCCGCCGCCAGGAGGCCACCGGGTCGGTGGACGCCCTGCTCCTGTACCGGTATTTGCGGGCCCTCAACCCGGCGCCCTACCTCTTCTATCTCGCCCTGGATGACTTCGCCCTCGTGGGGAGCTCCCCCGAGGTGCTGGTCCGGGTCGAGGGTGGCGACGTGACGGTGCGGCCGATCGCGGGGACGTGTCCGCGCGGGCGGACGCCGGAGGAGGACGAGGCGCTCGCCCGCGCGCTCCTTGCCGACGAGAAGGAGCGCGCCGAGCACATGATGCTCGTCGATCTGGGGCGCAACGACGTGGGCCGCGTGGCGCGGTTCGGGAGCGTGCACGTGACCGATCTGCTGCACGTCGAGCGCTATTCCCACGTCCAGCACCTGGTGAGCGAGGTGCGCGGGCGGTTGCGAGACGGCTACGACGCGCTCGACGTGTTCAAGGCGTGTTTCCCCGCCGGCACGGTGACGGGCGCGCCCAAAGTGCGGGCGATGGAGATCATCGACGAGCTCGAGCCGGAGCGACGTGGGCCCTATGCCGGCGCCGTCGGCTACGTCGGGTGGGGGGCGACGAGTCTCGACACAGCGATTGCGATCCGGTGTGCCCTGGTGCAGCGCGACCGCGTCGTGGTGCAGGCGGGCGCCGGGATCGTCGCCGATTCCGATCCGCCGCGCGAGTTTGCCGAGACGGAGGCTAAGGCGCAGGCCGTCCTGAAGGCGCTGGCGCTGGCGAAGGCGGCGCCCTAAGGGCCGACGTTATATTGTCCGGTTGTGTTCAAGCTGCTGAGCACGACGGGCGAGCAGGCCATCGACCTCCCGCCCGGACGCGTCGTCGTCGTCGGGCGGGCGGTGACGAGCGACGTGCCGATCTACGATCCGACCATCTCGCGGCGGCACGCAGAGGTGTCGCTAGCCGACGGTGGTGTGAACGTCCGCGACGTCGGCTCGTCCAACGGCACCTTCCTGAACGGCGCCCGCGTCACGGAAGCCCTCGCCACCGAGAACGACGTCATCACCTTCGGCAAGGTCGCCTTCCGGGTGAAGCAGGTCAGCGCCCCGGCCGTGCGCCCGCAGGTCGTACCCTCGGTGTCCGCCGAGTTCCCCGGCACAAAGCAGGCAGCGGGCACGATCGTCCGGCAACTGCCTGTGAGTGTCTCCGGGGGCGTGCCCGCGATCGTGGCAATCGCCCCCTCGGGCGCCTCGCACCTCAAGGTGACCGCGAAGTCCCTCGAGGAATTGCGGGAGAAGAAGCTCGAGCTCTTGCTCGAGATCTCGAAGGAGCTCTCGAAGCAACAAGAGCTCGACCGGCTGCTCGACAAGATCGTCGAGTTCACCTTTCAGGTGATGAACGTGGACCGCGTCTCCATCCTGCTGCTCGAGGGAGGGGAGCTCGTGCCGCGGATCTCGCGCGGGCGGACGGCGCAGTCGACCGCCTCGAAACACGTCCCCCAGTCGATCGCGCGCAAGGTCGTGGAGGACCGCGTCGCGATTCTCTCCGACAACACGGCGACCGACGAGCGGTTCAAGGGCAAGTCGATCCTCATCCAGAGTGTGCGCAGCGCCATGTGCACGCCGCTGATGGGGACGGACCAGGAGGTGCTGGGCATCCTGTACGTCGACAACCTCACGGCGACGCATTCCTTTTCGGACGACGATCTCAAGTTCTTGATCGCCTTCGGCTCGCTGGCCGCCGTCGCGATCGAAAACTCGCAGCGCTCGGAGCGGCTGCGGCGCGAGGCGCTCGTGCTACAGAACTTCCAGCGCTATTTCGCCCCCAACCTGGCCGCGCAGATCGTCCAGCAGGAGGGCGCGGTGCAGCTCGGCGGCTCGAAGCGGCCGGTGGTGATCTTTTTCTCCGACATCCGCGGCTTTACCCCCTTGTCGGAGACCATGGGTCCGGACGACATCGCCACGCTTTTGACGGAATACTTCACCGAGATGGTGGAGCTCGTGTTCGAACACGCCGGGACGCTCGACAAGTTCATGGGCGATGCCATTATGGCGCTATGGGGCGCGCCGATCGCCCACGAGGACGACGCCGACCGCGCGATGACGTGCGCCCTCGCGCAGCTCGCCGCCCTGGAGAAGCTCAACGAGAAGTGGAAGGCGCAAGGGCGCCCCGTGCTCCGCATCGGCATCGGCATCAATTTCGGGGAGGTGTTCGCGGGCAACATCGGCTCGGACCGCCGCCTCGAGTACACCGTGATCGGCGACGCGGTCAACACGGCGAAGCGGCTCTGCGACAGCGCCGGCCCGAACGAGATCCTCCTCTCCGAGCCGTTCCACCGCCTGCTCAAGACGCCCCCGGCCGTCGAGACCCTGGATCCGATCCAGGTGAAGGGAAAGACGCGGAAGGTTCCCGTCTACCGCGTGAAGCCGTAGGGCACGCCGAAGCGGTCGAGCAGCTCGAGTGCGAGTCTCACGGGCAGGCCCATGACCCCAAAGAAGTCGCCGCGGATCCCCTCCACCAGCGCGGCGCCCTTCCCCTGAATGGCGTAGGCGCCCGCCTTGTCGAGCGGTTCTCCGGTGGCGACGTACGCCTCGATCATGGGCTGCGGGAGGGTTCGGAACGTCACGTCGGTCACGTCGAGGGCGTGTTCGAGGCGGGCGTCCCGCGCCACGGCGACCGCGGTCAGCACCTGGTGTGTGCGTCCCCCGAGCTGCCGGAGCATCTCGATCGCCTCGGCGGGTGACTCGGGCTTGCCGAACATCCGTCCCCGGAGCACGACCGTCGTGTCCCCAGCGAGCACCACCGCGCCCGGCTCGCGGCCGGCCACCGTCCGTGCCTTCTCGCACGCCAGGCGGATCACGTACGCCTCGGCCGACTCGGAGCGCTGAAGCGCCTCGTCGACCTCAGGCGCCACCATGCGGAACGGGATCCCGAGCATGGTGAGCAGCTCGCGACGCCGCGGCGAGGCGCTGGCGAGGATGATGGTGGGCGCGTCACCCATCGATCCGCCCTGGGCCGCTCGCTCGGGCGGTCGCACGCCGTGGCCCCGCGCTCCCGCTCATCGCTCCAAGATCAGCGTGACGGGCCCATCGTTCACGAGTTCGACGTCCATCATCGCCCCGAACTCCCCCGTTTCTACGCGGATCCCGCTCCCCGTCGCGTGCTGTCGGAGCATGGTGACGAATCGCTCGTACAAGGGGATCGCCACGGCGGGCTCGGCCGCCCCGATGAAGCTCGGCCGTCGGCCCTTCGACGCGTCCCCGTAGAGGGTGAACTGCGACACCACGAGGACCGCCCCGCCCACATCGGCGAGCGCCAGGTTCATCTTCCCGTCCGCGTCGCCGAACACCCGCAAGCCGAGCAGCTTCTCCGCCATCCAAGCGAGCGTCTCGTCGCCATCGCTCGGGGCGAAGCCGGCGAGTACGAGGAGCCCTCTGCCGATCGTCCCCGTCACCCGGTCCCCCACGCGAACGGCGGCGCGCGAGACGCGCTGGAGGACTATCCGCACCGCGGCTCCACAGCCACGCTGCGGGCGGCCGCGCGAGCGGGCGGGCGTCGGGACCGAGGGGCAAGCGCCGCGCCCCGCCGGGCGGTCATTCGACGGTCACGCTTTTGGCGAGATTGCGCGGCTGATCCACGTTGCAGCCGCGGCGCACCGCGATGTAGTACGCGAGCAGCTGCAGCGGGAGCACCGTGAGCACGGGCGTCAGGAGATCGAGCGTTTCGGGGACCTCGATCTTGTGGTCCGCGAGCTTGGCGACCCCGGTGTCGCCCTCCGTCACGACGGCGACGACGCGACCCCCGCGCGCCTTCACCTCCTCCACGTTCGAGACGACCTTCGGATAGACGGCGTCCTTTGGGGCGATGAACACGACGGGCATGAGATCGTCGATCAGCGCGATCGGCCCATGCTTCATTTCTGCCGCGGGGTAGCCTTCGGCGTGGATGTAGGAGATCTCCTTGAGCTTCAAGGCGCCCTCGAGCGCCACGGGGAAGTTATACCCCCGGCCGAGGTAGAGGACGTTGCTCGCCCGCATCATGCGCTCGGCGATCTGCTCCACCGCGGGCGCGTTGGCGAGCACGCGCTCGACGAGGTCGGGGAGGCGGGCGAGGGCGCGGACGACTTCGCGGCCCTGGAGGATCGAGAGGGCGCGCAGGCGGCCCATCTTGAGCGTGAGCACGGCCAGCGCGGCGATCTGACTGGTGAACGCCTTCGTCGACGCCACACCGATCTCGGGGCCGGCGTGCAGGTAAATGCCCCCATCCACCTCGCGGGCGATGGTTGAGCCCACGACGTTCACGAGGCCCAGGGTGCGGGCACCGCGACGCTTCGCCTCGCGCAACGCCGCGAGGGTGTCCGCTGTCTCCCCCGATTGGGAGATGCCGACGACGAGGGTCCGCTCGTTCACGATCGGGTTCCGGTAGCGGAACTCCGAGGCGTACTCGACTTCGGATGGAATGCGCGCCAGCTCTTCCATCATGTATTCGCCGATGAGCGCGGAGTGCCACGAGGTCCCGCACGCTGTAAACACGATCCGGTCGACCTGCAGCAGGGCCGCGTCGTCGAGGTTCAGGCCGCCCAGGTGAGCCGTGCCCTCCTCCTCGAGCAACCGGCCGCGCAGCGTGTTCCGGAGGCTCTCGGGCTGTTCCAGAATTTCCTTCAGCGTGATGTGTGGATGCCCGCCTCGTTCGATGGTGCCGAGGTCCCAATCCTCGCGGGTGACCGCTTTCTCCTTCTCGACCGCGGCGAGATCCAGGATGCGATAGTCGCCCGGGCGGACGACCGCGATCTCGCCGTCGTCCAAGTAGACGACCGAGCGCGTGTGGGCGAGCACCGCAGACGCGTCAGAGGCCACGAAGTTCTCGCCCGCTCCGATCGCCACGAGGAGGGGGGAGCCGCGGCGGGCCGCGACGATCGTGTCGGGCTCCCGCGTCGAGAGGACGGCGATGCCGTAGGTGCCCTCGACCTGCTGCAGGGCGCCCGCCACGGCTTCGACCAGCGTGCCCCGGCCCTTGGCCAGCAGCTCCTCGAGCAGATGGGGGAGGACCTCTGTATCGGTCTCCGAGCGGAACACGTGGCCGCGCTTCGCGAGGGCCAGGCGCAGCGCGCCCGCATTCTCGATGATGCCGTTGTGGACGAGGGCGAGCGTCCCGCTGCAGTCCGTGTGCGGATGCGCGTTCACGGTGTTGGGGGCGCCGTGGGTCGCCCAACGGGTGTGGCCGATCCCCGTGTGGCCCGTGGGGAGCGCGGTGCCGAGCTCCTTCTCGAGCACCGCGATTTTGCCGGGCGCCTTGTGGACCTCGAGGCGCCCGTTGGCGACGATCGCCGCGCCTGCCGAGTCGTAGCCGCGGTACTCCAGCCGTTTGAGCCCTTCGAGCAGGAGCCCGATGGCCGGTCGCGGCCCGGTGTACCCTACGATGCCGCACATAGGCGACGCCCCTCCTCGACCAATTGCTCGGCCTCGGCGCGGGTCGGCGCCTCGGCGATCAACCGGATGATCGGCTCCGTATTGGACGGCCGTACGTGCAGCCAGCGGTCGCGCCACGCGAGCCGGAGGCCGTCTTGGCGATCGACCTTCGCGCCGCGGAGCAACGCCGAATCGAGGTCGTCCGCCGTAGGGAGGCGGCGGGCAGAGCTCCGGGGAACCTTCGCCTTCACAATCGTATACCGAGGTGCGGCAGCCACCAAGTCGCTCACCCGTTTGCCCGTGCGGGCGAGCAGCTCGAGCACGAGCGCCGCGGCGACAGGCGCGTCCCGGCCCACGTGCAGCAGCGGGTAGATGACGCCCCCATTCCCCTCACCACCGATCGGCGCGTGCAACTCGCGGAGCACGCGCGCGACGTGGGCTTCTCCCACGGGGGTGCGGGCCACGGCGGCGCCGCAGTCGCGCGCCGCATCCTCGACGACGAGGCTCGTAGAAAGGTTGCACACGACGACCCGAGGTGCGGCACCGGCCTGGGACGCGGCTCCCCCCAGGACCGCGCGGACGGCGAACGCGAGCGTGTAGTCCTCGCCGATCGCGCTGGCCTGCTCATCGACGATCGCGAGCCGGTCCACATCCGGATCGACGGCCACGCCCAAGTCGGCGTCCGAGCGTCGCACGAGAGCGATCAGTTCCCCGAGGTTTTCCGGCACCGGCTCTGGCGCGCGGGGAAACTGTCCGTCGGTCTCGAGATTGATGCCGACCACGCGGCAGCCGAGACGCTCGAGCAGGGCCCCCATCGCTGGTCCCCCCGCGCCGCGCACGGCGTCCAGGGCGACCTGAAAGCGCCGGGCGCGGATGCGCTCGACGTCGAGGGTGGGAAGCGCCAGCACGCCCGCCAGATGGCGCTCGATCGCCCCGAGGTCCGTCGAGACCCTCCCCCCGTTGCGGGGCTCGGCTCCGGTGGCGTCCCGCGCGAGCGCGGCCACCCGGGTTCCCGCGGCGCCATCGAGAAAAATCCCGTCCGGGCCGATGAATTTCAGGGCATTCCATTCGATCGGGTTGTGGCTCGCCGTGATGGCGACGCCGCCCGACGCGTGGTGGTGCTCGACAGCGAGCTGCACGGTGGGGGTCGGCACGAGGCCGAGGTCCACGACGTCGCACCCGACGGAGACGAGGCCCGCCGTGACGGCGGCGGCGAACGCGGGACCAGACGCCCGGGCGTCGCGCCCCACGACGACCCGCGGCCGCTCTCGTCGTCCCTCGCCCCTCCCTTCCCCGACCCAGGTCCCGAAGGCTCGCGCCCAGCCGGCGACCACCTCGGGCGTGAGGTCTTTACCGACGATGCCCCGCACGCCTGAGACGCCGACCATGAGGGTGTCGGTCATGCCCCAATTTAATCGGGGGGTGGCGTGCGCCGGCGCGGCTCGGTGGCGATGGGGGGGAGGTGGAGGGGCTGGACCTCAGGGGTGGCGACGGGAAGGCTGGTCGTGTCGGGGAACGCGGCGCGGAACGCGTCGACGGCGGGCGCGTGGAACTGCGAGCCCTTTCCCTCCTCGAGTTCCTGGAGCGCTTTCTCGACGGAGAGCGCCGGCCGGTAGGGGCGGAGGCTCGTCATTGCGTCGAACGAATCGGCGACGGTGACAACCCGGACCTCTAAGGGGATTTCGTCGCCCCGCAGGCCGTCCGGGAACCCCTTGCCGTCGAGCCGCTCGTGGTGGGAGCGGACAATGGCGAGCGAAGCGGGCACTTCCCGCATCAGCGGGGCGAGGATCCGAGCGCCGATCACCGGGTGCTCCATGATGTGCCGGTATTCGGCGTCCGACAGCTTCGCGGCCTTGTGCAACACCTGTTCGCTGACCCCGATCTTGCCGATGTCGTGGAGCTCGGCGCCGAGGGTGATCCCCTCGATCACGTCGGGCGCCAGGCCCATCACGCGGGCGATGTGGGTCGAGTAGTTGGCGACCCGGACCGAGTGGCCCCGCAGGTATTGATCTTTTTCTTCCAGGAAGTGGACCAGCGCCTGGAGGCGCTCCAGCGACAGCTCCTCGATGCGGCGCGCCTGTTCCTGCACCCGGCGCTCCAGGTTATGGCGGTAGTCTTCGAGCTCCATCTTGAGGTGCCGCTTGTCGAGCGCCTGCATGACCCGGGCCCGCACCTCGTCCAGATGGAACGGCTTGGCGACGTAGTCGAGCGCGCCCAGCTGCAGGCAGGCAACGGCGCTCTCGACCTCCGCCACCGCTGTCACGACGATCACGGCGGTGTCCGGCCAGCGCGCGATGATCTCGCGCAAGAGCGTCACGCCGTCCATTTGGGGCATGCGCAGGTCGGAGATGACGAGCGGTACGGGCTCCTGGTGCAGCAGCTCCAGTGCTTCGGTACCCGACCCCGCTTCGGCGCAGGTGAACCCTTCGCCCTCAAGCAGGCGGATGAGGACGCGGCGCAGGCGCGGCTCGTCGTCGACCACCAAGCATTTGATCGAGTTCGGCTGCGGCATCGTGCGGTAACGTAGTGGTCGCTTGCTCCACGCGGAAGGCGCCCTTACGTTCCCGCCATGACCGAGATCTCGCGCGACGCCTTGGCCACGCGCTTCGCCACGCGCGCGGTGCACGCGGGCACCTTCCCCGATCCCCTCGCGGGCGCCGTCATGACGCCGATCTACCAGACCTCCACCTACGTGCAGGACGGGCTCGGACGGCACAAGGGCTACGAGTACGCCCGCACCCGGAATCCGACGCGCGAGGCCCTCGAGCGGAACGTCGCGGCCCTGGAAGGCGGTCGGTACGGGTTCGCCTTCGCCTCGGGGCTCGCCGCGGTGGACGCGGTGCTCAAGCTCCTCGCCGAGGGGGATCACGTGGTGTGCGGCGACAACGTGTATGGCGGTACCCACCGCCAGATGACTCAGCTGTGGGCGCGCCAAGGTCTCCAGTTCACCTTCGTCGACGCCACGGATTCGCGCAACGTCGCCGCCGCCGTCACGTCCAAGACCAAGATGATCTACGCGGAGACGCCCACCAATCCGATGATGCGCTTGTGCGATCTCGCCGCCGCGAGCGAGGTGGCGCGGCGCGCGGGCGCCCTGTTCGTCGTGGACAACACCTTCGCGACGCCGTACTTCCAACGGCCGCTCGAGTTCGGGGCCGACGTCGTCCTGCATTCGACCACCAAGTACTTGAACGGCCACAGCGACATGGTGGGTGGCATGCTCGTCACGAATAGCGGCGCCCTCGCCGAGCGGCTGGGGTTCATCCAGAACGCCGCCGGGGCGGTGCCGGGGCCGTTCGACTGCTGGCTCTGCCTGCGGGGCGCAAAGACGCTCGCCCTCCGCATGCGCCAGCACGACGCGAATGCCCGGCGCATCGCGGAGTGGCTCACGACGCAGCGCACGGTGGAACGCGTGTACTACCCGGGCCTGCCCTCGCACCCGCAGCACGAGCTCGCCTGTCGGCAGATGAAGGGATTCGGCGGCATGATCTCGATCGAGCTCGGGTCGATCGAGCGCGCGAAGCGGTTCGCCGAGCGCACGCGGATCTTCGCGCTTGCCGAGTCGCTGGGCGGCGTCGAAAGCCTGGTCGGCCACCCCGCCTCGATGACCCACGCGAGCGTGCCGGCGGACATGCGGCGGGCGATGGGCCTCACCGACGGACTGATCCGGCTGTCCGTTGGCATTGAGGACGTGGAGGACCTGATCGCCGACCTGGAGCAGGCACTCGCCGCCGCCTGAGCGCCGAAACACGGGGCCCGGGGGCGCGTAGTGCCAGCCGACCCCTTCTCTAGCAGGAGCAGCGTATGACGGAGTCCACCCTCCCCGCCGCGCGGCCGCGCCGGGTTCTCACGCAAATCGCCCCCGTCTCCTGGGAGCACCCCGCGGACCGGGCGGCGCTGCAGTCGCTGCGGTCGGTGCCGGGGTTCGACGAGGTAGTGAAGAAGGTGTACGGCTTTATCGGAGAGCGCGGCGTGCGCTTGATCTTCCAGGCGGATGCGGTGCGGGTGGGCCCGACCCAATTCCCCCGGCTGAACCAGCTCTACACCGACGCCCTCACCTCGCTCGACTGGCCCCAGCGCCCCGACCTCTTCGTCGCGCAAACGCCCTTCGCCAACGCGGGCGCCTATGGCATGGAGAAGCCCTTTATCGTGCTCAATTCGGGCACGCTCAAGCTGCTCGACGACGACGAGCTGCGGAACGTGCTGGGCCACGAGCTCGGTCACGTGATGAGCGGGCATGCGCTCTACCACACTGTTCTGGTGCTCATCCTCAACGTGGGCCTCGGCGCGCTCCCGTTCCTCGCGGGGATCGCAATCCTGCCCATCCAGCTCGCCCTCCTCGAGTGGTTCCGCAAGAGCGAGCTGTCCTCCGACCGTGCCGGCCTCCTCGCCTGCCAGGATCCGACCGCGTCGCTCCGCGTGAACCTCAAGTTCGCCGGTGGCGGCGACATGTCGCAGATGGACCTCAACGCCTTCCTCGTGCAGGCGCGTGAGTACGAGGAGCAAGGGGGAGCGCTCGACCGCATTTTCAAGATTCTCGGTGTGCTGGTGCGCAGCCACCCGTTCAACACCGTGCGCGCGGCGGAGCTCGAGCGCTGGATCGCGGAGGGCCACTACGACCGGGTGTTGGGCGGCGAATACACCCGCCGGGGGCCCGAGGCGGAGAACCGGCCCGTCGATAAGGACATCGACGAGGCGCGCGAGCATTATATGAAGGAAGCGAAGGCAGTCCTGGACGATGTCGTGGACACGGCAAAGCGGGCCGCCCGCGCCTTTTCGGACGCCTTGAAGAAGAAGTGAGAATCCTGGTCGTCGGCGGGGGCGGCCGCGAGCATGCGCTCTCCTGGGCGCTGAAGCGCGACACCCCCGACGCCGACCTCTACGCCGCCCCCGGAAACCCCGGCACCGCACAACTCGGCACCAATCTCGCCATCCCCGCGACTGCGCTCGACCAACTCGTGGGGGCGGTACGCGAGCACCAGATCGACCTCACAATCGTGGGTCCCGAGGGCCCCCTCGCCGCGGGCCTCGTCGACCGGCTCCGCGCGACGGGGCGAGCGGTGTTCGGACCGAGCCAGGCCGCGGCGCGGATCGAGGCCTCCAAGGCCTTCGCAAAGGACGTGATGCGGCAGGCCGGCGTCCCGGCGGCGGAGAGCCGGACCTTCACCACGCTCGATCCCGCCCTCGCGTACGTCAACGGTCACGCGGAGCCCCTGGTCGTCAAAGCGTCCGGGCTCGCGGCCGGAAAGGGGGTGGCGGTGTGCGCCACGCGCGGGGAAGCCGCCCGCGCCGCGCGCGCCATGCTCACCGAGGGAGCGTTCGCGGACGCGGGCCGCGAGATCGTGATCGAAGACTTTCTCGAGGGCGAGGAGCTCTCAGTGCTCGCCTTGACCGACGGCGAACAGGTCGTCGTCCTTCCCGCCGCCCAGGATCACAAGCGGCTCGGTCCAGCGGACACGGGCCCCAACACGGGGGGGATGGGCGCCTACTGCCCCGTGGGCATTGCCACCGAGGGTCTACTCGAGCGGGTACGGCACGACGTGTTCGAGCCGACGCTCGCCGAGCTCCAAGCCCGCCAGGCAGCCTTCGCGGGTGTCCTGTATGCCGGACTGATGGTCGGCACGGACGGCACGCCCCGAGTGCTCGAATTCAACTGCCGGTTTGGGGATCCCGAGGCTCAGGCCCTCCTCCCCGTGCTCCCCGGCATCACGGGCCATCTGCGCGACATCGCGCTCGGCAACTGGCGGCCTGGGGAGTGGACCCCGGTAGCGGACCGGGCGGCCGTTGCCATCGTACTCGCAGCCTCGGGCTACCCCGAACAGCCGCAGCTCGGCGCCGCGGTGGTGGTGCCGCGCGATCTCGAGCCGGGGACATTGGTGTTTCACGCGGGCACCGCGCGGGATGCCGACGGGACCCTCCGCGTCCATGGCGGGCGCGTGCTCACGGTGACGGCGCTCGGGGACACCGTGGCAGCGGCGCGCGAGCGGAGCGTGCGGGCGTGCGGCCAGATCGCGTTCGCGGGGAAGACGTACCGGCAGGACATCGCCTGGAGGGAGATCGAGCGTGCCGGAGCTGCCCGAGGTTGAGACGATCGTCCGGGAGCTCGCCCCCCGGCTGGAAGGCTTCAGGATCGCGCGCGCCCGGCTTGCGAAGACGGACGTGCTGCGCCGCGTCTCGAAGCCGCGCCTCCTCCGGACGCTGCGGGGTAATGCCTTCGAGGAGGTGAGTCGCCGGGCGAAGCACGCCGTATTCCGGCTCCGCAGCGGGCATCGGCTCGTGGTGCAGCCCCGCATGACTGGCTCCCTCGTCGTCTATGGTCGACCGCTGACGCGGAGCGAGGCGAAATACGCCGTCCTCACCTGCACGCTGGAAGACGGGCGCCTCTTCGTGTATCGCGACGTGCGGCGCCTGGGTACCGTCTGGCTACTCAACGATGCGGAGTGGGCGGCCTACACGGGTCGCATCGGGCCGGAACCCCTGGACGAGACCTTCACCCCGTTCGTCTTTGCCGAGCGCCTGGCGGGCACGCGCGCGGCGATCAAGAAGGCCATCATGGACCAGCGGCGCGTCGCGGGCGTCGGGAACATCTACGCGAACGAGGCGCTGTTCGAGGCGGGGATCGATCCATCGAAGCCTACGAGCAAGCTGTCGCTGGACGAGTTCGCGCGGCTGCACGCCGCCGTGACGGGAGTGCTCCGGCGAGCGGTGGACTCGTCGGGAACGACGGTGCGGGACTACCGCACGGGCACTGGGGCGGAAGGACGCTTTCAGTTTGAGTTGAAGGCCTACGGCCGGGGTGGCGAGCCGTGCGTGCGGTGCGGCAAGAAGCTTGTCACGACGCACACCATTGATCTTCGGGCGACGACCTTCTGCCCGAGGTGTCAGCGCTAGGTCGCCTTCCAGCGGAGCGCCCCCCCGCGCTACCTTGAGTATCGACGCAAGACGGGTGAAGCAACGCGGCGCCGCCCGCCGTAGTAGCGAAGCGTCGAAATTGTGCGGCTGCGATCGTCGTCCATGAGGAATGGGTCCGCGATTTCCTGACACGCCGCCCCTTCCGCAACCAAACGCATTCGGTAAATTTTCGGGCCCTATGAAGCTCTCAGAGACGGCGATCCACCGGCCAGTCCTCGCCAGCATGTTCTCGGCCGCCCTCGTGTTGTTCGGCGTCATCGGGTACACGCGGCTCTCCGTGCGCGAGCTCCCAGACATCGATCCTCCAATCATCTCGGTCTCGACCACTCTGCCCGGCGCGAACGCGCAGGTCGTGGAGACCGCCGTGACCGACGTGCTCGAGGAGGAGCTGTCAACCATCCAGGGCCTGCGCACGCTCTCGAGCGCCTCATCGGAGGAGAACAGCCAGATCACCCTCGAGTTCAACCTGGACCGCCCCGTGGATGTTGCCGCGCAGGACGTGCGAGACAAGGTCTCGCGGGTGCGAGGGCGTCTCCCGGTCGACGTGCTCGAGCCCGTGATCGCGAAGCAACAGGCTGACGCGCAACCGTTCTACTGGATCGCCCTGAGCAGCGCCCACTACGACCTCATGCAGCTGTCGGACGTCGCCGACCGTCTGGTCAAGGCGCGGCTGCAGAGCCTCGCGGGTGTGGGGAGCGCCGGCGTGTACGGCGAACGGCGTTTCGCGATGCGCGTGTGGGCGCAACCCGAGCAACTCTCGGCACGCGGCCTCACGATCCAGGACGTGGAGGGGGCAATCACCGCCCGTAACGTCGAGATCCCCGCCGGGCGTATTGAATCGACCCGGCGCGAGTTCTCCGTGCGGTCGTTGGGCGAGCTCAAGACGCCACGGGAATTCGGGGAGCTGGTCATCGCCAGTAAGGGCGGCCAGGTCATCAAGCTCAAGGATGTGGCGAACGTCGAGCTCGGGCCCGAGGACAATCGCTCGATATTCCGCTACAACGGGAATCCCTCCGTCGCCATCGGCGTGGTGCGGCAATCGAAGGCGAATCTCATCGAGGTGGCCCAGCGCATCCGCGAGGCTCTCCCCGGGATCCAGCAGACGCTCCCTCCCGGCGTGAAGATCGAAACCGCGTGGGATGGGTCTGTGTTCGTCACGCACTCGATTAACGACGCACGACTCACGCTCCTGATCGCGGCGATCCTGGTCGTACTGATCATCTTCGTGTTCCTGCGGAACCTGCGGGCCACTGTGATCCCCGGCCTCGCGATCCCGGCCTCGATCGTCGCGACGTTCGCGATCATGTATTTCCTCGGCTTCTCCATCAACAACTTCACTCTGCTCGCGCTCACGATCGCGATCGGTATCGTGGTCGACGACGCCATCATTGTGCTCGAGAACGCCTACCGGCACCAGGAGGAGCTGCACGAGGCGCCGGAGCAGGCTGCCGTGAACGGCACCAACGAGATTGGGTTCGCCGTGATCGCGACGACGATCGCACTGGTGGCGGTGTTCACCCCCCTCGGGTTCTTGCGCGGCTCGACGGGACGGTTGTTGAGCGAATTCGGGATCGCGGTCGCTGGGGCGGTAGTGATCTCGGGTTTCGTGGCGCTGACCTTGACGCCGATGCTGTGCGCCAAGGTCCTGCGGGTGCCGCACGAGCACGGGGCGGTCTTCAAGGTGTTGGAGAGCGGGTTCAACGCCGTTGCCGAGCGCTACGCCACGCTGCTCCGCCGCGCGCTGCGGCATCGAAGCATCGTGGTAGCCGGGACGGTAGTGACCGTGGCCATGGCGTTTGTGCTGTACAAGAGCCTCAAGCAGGAACTCATTCCGGACGACGACCGCGGGTTCTTCCTAGTGGTGGCGTTCGGACCCGAGGGCTCCTCGCTCGAGTACACGGACGGCTACGTGCGCCAGGTCGAGCAGATCATCGCGAAGACCCCCGAGGTTCAGGGCTACTTCACGATCATCGGAGGATTCGCCGGGGGCGTGAACCGGGCGTTCGTCGGGGTGATCCTCAAGGATTGGAGCGTCCGCCACAGGAGCGTCCAGCAACTCGTGGGCGCGCTGTTTCCACAGCTGTTCGGGATCGCCGGCATCCAGGCGTTCCCCTACAGCCCCGGAGCGCTGGGGTTCAGCCAGCCCGTGCAGTTCGTCGTGCAGAATCCGGATATCGCGCGGCTCGCGCAGGCCATGGACACGCTCGTGCCGCGGGCGCGCGCGATCAAGGGTCTGACGAACGTGGACACCGACTTGCGCTTCAACAAACCGGAGTTGCGCGTCACCTTCGACCGCGACCGGGCAGAGGACCTCGGGGTTCCCGTGCGGGACGTCGCGGCGGCTTTGCAAACGTTCCTCGGCGGTCGTCGGGTCAGCACCTTCACCCGGAGCGACAAGCTGTACTACGTGATGGTGCAACTCGGTGCCAGTCAGCGGGCCACGCCGAGCGACATGTCCGGGATCTACCTGCGCGGGCGCGGCGAACAGCTGGTGCAGCTCGCCGCATTGGCAAAAGTCGAAGAGGGGGTGGGCCCGCGGCAGATCAACCACTTTAACCGAGTGCCGTCGTTCACGCTGTCGGCGTCCCTGATCCCACCCTTCGCTCAGGGTGAAGCCCTCGATTCCCTCGATCAGCTGGCCCGCAAGGTGCTCCCTCCGGGGAGCACGACGGCCCTGGCAGGCGACTCACGCGAGTTCAAGGAGAGCGGGGGTGCGCTCTATTTCGCGTTCGGCGTCGCGCTGCTGGTCGTGTTCATGGTGCTCGCCTCACAGTTTGAATCGATGGTGCACCCCTTCACGGTCCTGCTGGCCGTGCCGCTGGCCGTGACCGGAGCGCTGGCGACGTTGCTCGTGGCCACGCTGCTGCACCGTCCGGGAGGAACGATCAATCTGTACAGTGAGATCGGCATGATCCTGCTCATCGGGCTGGTGACCAAGAACTCGATCCTCCTAGTGGAATACACGAACCAGCTGAAGGCGCGGGGGTTGGACACGGTCGCCGCCGTCATCGAGGCCGGACGCATTCGCCTCCGCCCCATTTTGATGACCTCGGTGGCGACGATCATGGGCGCCATCCCCGTGATGATTGGAGTCGGTGCTGGGTCCACGTCTCGTCGGCCGCTCGGCTACGCGATCGTGGGAGGCATCTTCTTCTCGACCGTATTGACGCTGTTCGTCGTGCCCGTCGCTTACACGTTGCTCGATCGTCTCGTGTCGCGGGCCTCCCGCGACGTGCGGGTTGCGCTCCCGGTCGAGGCCGATTGATGCTCGCGCTCTTCGTGGCGCTGCAGTTACAGGCGGCCTCCGCTCCCCCCGCGGCCGCGGACTCCTTGCCGACGGTGACGCTCGGCGAGGCGCTGCGTCGCGCGACGGGCCTCGACCCCAACTACGTCGCGGCGCTTGGCCAGGTGGACAACGCTGCATGGGCGCGGCGCAACGCACTCGCGGTGTTCATTCTGCCGGCGATCACGCTCACGACCGACGTGGCGAAACCCAATCCGCCGAGCTTCAACTTCGTGACGTTCCAGCCCGTGCGAACGCAGGTGACGTCGCAGGTCACTGCCCGCTGGGACTTCTTCGTGGGAGGGGCACAGCTCGCCGGACTAACTCAGACGGCAGCGTCGCTCGATGGAGCTCACGCCAGCGCTCTCCAGGCACGCTTCACCTCAGCCCTGCTCACGGAGTCGGACTACTACGCTGTGCTGGCGGACGCGGAGCTCACGCGCGTCGCGCGAGAGCGCGTGCAGCGGGCTGAGCAGCAACTGGCAGTGGCCCGGGCGCGGGTGACCACGGGGGCCGCAGTGCAAACCGATTCGCTGCAGCTGCGGCTCGAGTTGTCACGCGCGCGCGTGGGGCTCCTCCAGCAGGTGACCAACCTGCGCGTGGCGCGGCTCACGCTAGGGAGCCGCGTCGGTGCAGATGGCCCGGTCAACGCGGCGCCGCTGGATACTGTGCTCCCGAGCGAGCTGCCACTCACGTTCGCGGCGGCGGTCGAGGAGGCGGCGCTGCAAGGCCCGCTCTATCGACAGGCCCGCGCGACTGAGCGCGCCACGGCAGCGGCGTTCCGGGCCACGCTGGGGCAGTACCTGCCGCGCGCCTCCCTGAGCTTCAACGCGTTGGCCTTCGATACGCTGTTCTACCCAAAGAGCTACACGCGGACCACGTTCACGCTGAGCGTGTCGTACCCCCTCTGGGACAACGCGCAACGCGAGATCAGCGTCAGCCAAGCTCGGGTGAACCACGACATTGCGCGGGCGACGCGCGAACAGATGGAACGCTCGGTCCGCCGCGACGTCGCGGCGGCCCACGACGGGTTCACGACCTCGCGCGCCAGCACCGACCTGGCGGGCGAGCAGGTACGGGTGGCGACCGAGAACTTTCGGGTCCAGCAGAGTCGCTACCGGGCAGGCTCGACCACGATCCTCGATCTGCTCAAGGCCGCGTCGGACCTCGACGACGCAGCAGCGGCACTGGTACAGGCGCGCTACGCGACAAGACTCGCGCTGGCGGGACTCGAGAGTATCCTCGGCCGCCGGCTCTTTCCCGAACAGGACAAGCGGTGAGTGAGGCAACCATGACCCGGGGCGGGTGGTGCGCGGCCGTGGCAGGCCTGGTGCTCGCCATTGGCGGCTGCAAGAAGACCAAGGCTGGGCCGGCGGGTGCCGCCGGGGGCGGGCCTATGGGCATGCCCGTCGAGGTCGTCGTCGCCCGGACGGACACGGTGCGCGA
>DATLKW010000384.1:0-31459 GCA_035538175.1 Gemmatimonadales bacterium
GCCAGATCGATGCGCAGTCCGTCGGTGAGCCGGTAGTACCGCACCCGGTAGCCGGCGGCGAGCAGCGTCTCGATCTCGACGCCCTGATGGTAGGTCGGCACCAAGATCGTGCTGCCTCTCGGCAGCCCGAGGCTCGGCAGGCCGTGATACAATGCGACACGACCGCTGAACGTCCATCGGCCGCCCGGCGCGTTGAACGGAAACCAGTGACGCCATTGCGAACTCCAGCACGGCAGCCGCCAGAGGTGCGCCCACGTTGGGTATACGGGCACCACCGTATCGGGAGGGGTCACTGGCGCGCCCATCGGGCTCGCAGCCAACGCACTACTTGGCGAGCGTATGGGATCTTCTTGAGCTGCGCCCGGAGGCCGTGGCGGGTCCAGTAGGCGTAGCGGCCCCGAGCGGAAGGGGAGAACAGCAATAGGCAGTAATGGCGTCGCAGGCGCGGTGCCCAGTCGCTCTTCCAAACCATGTTCTCGCCCAGGAAGTCCAAGGCGTCGAACCCCTGCTCGCCGCCGTACCGCATGACCCGCCCCGTGAGCAGTTGCCCAGGTGCATAGGGTGCGAACGCGGGGTCGTAGGCCGTCTTTAGCATGAACAAGGTGCGACCGTGGGCTCGAATCAGTTGCGCGGCGACGGTTCGTCCGCTCACCGACAGGGTCGGGATCCACGTCTCCCCTGCCGTCAGAGCAGCGAGTGCGTCGTAAAACGTCCGGGCGCGGGCCCGCTGCCGGATGGCGCTACCGCGCGCACCCTTCCAGCTGCTCGCCTCGAGCGCGTAGAACAGCTCGAGCGCGGCGTGCTGCGCGGGGCCATCCCTCACCACCGTGAACGTCACTTCACCGAGCTCGTGGAGACGCCGCTCCCGGTTCCGTAGGTTCGCCTTAAACTTGCGGTGCAGGCCCTCATCCCAAGCGGCCGGTGGCCGACGCAACGAGCGCCATGGCGACTCGAACGTCTCCTCGATGACGTGCTTCCATCCGCGCTCGCCCGCCACTTGGGTCGCGGCGCGAAGCGTCGGCGAATGCTCCGGGAGATACTCCAAACGGATCACGTCGCACCCACCGGCCTCGCACAGCCCGCGACACAATCGCTCTTGAACATCGTGGCGGCAGTAGGCCGAAAGGAATTCGAAGCGGGGGGACTCCACGTTGGTGAGCGATTGCAGCACCGCCACTCGTCGCCCGGCCCACGATTCGGTCACCCTTTGCAACGCGCCGAGCCCGACGAGCGCATCCTCGTCCCAGAGGCATGCGAGCAGCGGCTGGCGCGGCTCGAACCCCTGGATCCAGGCGGCGACCCACGCTTCGTCGACGAACGGTGCGGTGTCGGGGTGATGCACCAGGAGTGCCCGCCAGCGAGCGCGGTCAACGTCCGAGAGGTCTGCCACCCCCACAAGGGCCGCTCGGTCGGCTAGCGTGCTCGCACGCGCCCTCTCGGCGGCCCTTGGATCGGGCCGTACAGCCGTCGGCATATGCCCCTCCTGATGTGGCACCCCCACGACACTCGACGGGGTGCCTCTCTCGAACTCCTCCAGCAAGAGAGAGACCAATGGCGCCCGCACCACACCGCAGCGCCCGAGGCGTGTCCTGGCCCTCGGCGTTGCGTCACCGCCGCGTTGTGGGTCTCGCGCCACGTCCCTCGTGGACCGCCGGCCGGACAACCGCCGTGGCCTCGGCGTGGTGGCTAGCGGCACGGATCTTGGTGGTCGCAAATCCCGTGTTGCTCCTGCATGTCGTCGCCCCCGGGGCATTCGGCGGCCTTGAACGCGTCGTCCAGCTACTGGCGCAAGGACAAGCGCGGGACGGGCACGAGGTTCACGTGGCCGCCGTGCTCGACGACCGGGGGAGCGCCAATTCGCTGCTAGAGAAGCTGGCGACGGGAGGCGTGGCGACCCACCGCATTGGGGTGCGCTCGCGGGCTTACTGGCGCGAGCGCGCCGCGATCCGCGAGCTGTGCCTCCGCCTGCGGCCGGACGTGGTGCACACCCACGGGTACCGACCCGACGTCCTCGACGCCGGCGTCGCCCGGGCGCTCGGTATCCCCATCGTCACTACGGTGCACGGATTCACGGGCGGTGATTGGAAAAACCGGTGGTACGAGCGGCTGCAGCGTCGTGCGTATCGGCGGTTCGACGCGGTGGTGGCGGTGGCGCGGCCGCTTGCGACGGAGCTCGTCCGAACCGGCGTCCCGCCCTCGCGGGTCCACGTCGTGCGGAACGCCTGGCAGGAGACCCTGCCGCCGCTGGAGCGCGCCGTGGCGCGCCGCGCGCTCGGCATCCCGACCCGCGGCCTTCACGTGGGCTGGGCAGGCCGGGTGAGCTTCGAAAAGGGTGCGGACGTCCTGCTCGACGCGCTCGCGTACCTGGGCGACAGCGCGCCGAGGGCATCGGTGTTGGGCACGGGGCCGCAACGGGCGCTGCTCGAAAAGCGCGCCCGCGCCCTGGGGCTCGCGGAGCACATCCGCTGGCACGGCGCCATCCCCGACGCCGGCCGGCTGCTCGCAGCCTTCGATGTGTTCGTGTTGTGCTCGCGCACCGAAGGCACGCCGATCGTGCTGTTTGAGGCCATGGCCGCTGGCGTCCCCATCGTCGCGACGCGGGTCGGAGGTGTCCCGGACGTCGTATCGCCGGCGGAGGCGATGCTCGTCCCGGCCGACGACCCTGCGGCCCTGGCGGCGGCCATTCGCGGCGTCCACGAGATGCCGGCAGCGGCGGCGCGACGCGCGAGCGCGGCGCGGGCGCGCCTGGAGCGCGACTTCAGCGTCGCGCCGTGGCTCGAGCGCTACGAGAGCATCTATCGGAGCGTGTGCCGCGGCGCGCCCGTCCTGGCCTGATGTCCCCGCCCCTGCCACTCGCCTTGGCGGCAGGTTTCTGCGTGTATACCTATCTCGGGTATCCCGCCATCCTTGCCCTGGTGAGCGCGCTGCGGCGGTCTTCGCGCCTCCCTCGTCCCACCACCCCCGGCCCAGCGGCAGGAGAGTGGGAGTGGCCGCCCATCAGCATCGTCCTGCCGGCCTACAACGAAGCGGACACCATCGCCGGTGCCCTCGAGCGACTCCTCGCCGCTGATTACCCGTCCAATCGGCGCCAGATCCTCGTCGTGTCCGATGCCTCAACCGACCGGACGGATGCCGTCGTCTCTCGCTTCCGCGCCGACGGCGTCGAGCTGCTCCAGTTGCCCGAGCGGCAGGGCAAGACGGCGGCCGAGAACGCGGCGCGGCGGCACCTCACCGGCGCGATCATCATCAACACCGATGCCTCCGTGCGCGTCCACCCGCAAGCCATCAAGCGCCTCGTCGCCGCGTTTCGCGACCCGACGGTCGGCGTCGCCTCGGGACGCGACGTGAGTGTCGCCAATCTGGATGGGCGGTCGAATGCGGGGGAGGAAGCGTACGTGGGCTACGAGATGTGGGTGCGTGACCTCGAGACGATGCTCGGCGGGATCGTAGGCGCATCGGGATGCCTGTACGCGATCCGGGCGGCGTTGCACGCGGGACCCGTGCCCGTCGCGTTGAGCCGCGACTTCGCGGCGGCGCTTGTCGCCCGGGAACACGCGCGGCGGGCCGTGTCCGTCCCCGATGCGCTGTGCTACGTGCCGCGCGGTGCCTCCCTGCGCCAGGAGTACCGTCGGAAGGTTCGGACCATTACCCGCGGCCTCGGTACGCTCGCGTGGAAGCGCGCGCTCTTGAACCCGTGGCGTCACGGCGCGTTCGCGTGGATGCTGCTCAGCCACAAGGTGTGCCGCTGGCTCGTGCCGTGGACGCTCGTGGTCGCCCTGGGCAACATTGCCGCCGCGGCACCCACAGCGGGCTGGGCCCGAGCCGCCGTCGGCTCGGCCGGAGTGCTCGGCGCGCTCGCCGCGATCGGGTGGCTGTGGCCGGACACGAAGCGCCTGCCGCGACTGTTTGCCCTGCCTGCCTACGTCGTCGCGGGCAACGTGGCTGTGCTGCACGCCTGGGTGCGGGTACTCGTCGGGAGACGGGCGCCGGTGTGGGAGCCGACACGGCGCGACCCCGTGCCGGTGCGCTGAGGGTCCGCGTTACAACGCGCCGCGCCCGAACAGCATCACGGGCACCGTGCGCAACATGATGCGAAAGTCCTCAGGGGGGGACTGGCGCCTGATGTACTCGAGGTCGAAGCGGAGCTTGTTGCGGACGTCCTCGACCGTGCGATCGTAGCTCAAGTTGATCTGCGCCCACCCGGTGATGCCCGGCCGCACCCGTTGACGCCGCTGGTAGCCCTCGATCTGCTCGCGCAGGTACACGAAGATCGCGGGCTGCTCGGGCCGGGGTCCGACGATGTTCATGTCGCCCTGCAGGACGTTCACGAGCTGCGGGAGCTCGTCCAGCCGAAACTTGCGCAAGATCCGCCCGATCGACGTGACGCGCGCGTCATCGGGTTGCGCCCAGACCCCCGGATCAGCGTTCGCCCGAGGCACGTACATCGTGCGGAACTTGAGCATCGTAAACGGCTTGCCGCCGAGATCGAGCTGGCGACGGGTGTTGCCCGCGGCGCGCGACAGCGCTCGTCGGTCTAGGCCGATGCGCGTCTGCGTGAACAGCGCCGGGCCGCGCGACGTGAGCTTGATCAACAGCGCGATGAGCAGCATCAATGGGAAAGCGACGACGAGCCCGAGCGCGGCCACTATCAGGTTGAGCAGTCGGCGCGCCGCCCGCTCGCGATCGCGCGGGCGGAGCGAATGCTGGAGCGCGATGGAGCGTCGCGCCACGTCGAACGTCAGACTCGTCGTCACGCCGCTCCTAGTAGCAAGCTCCGTACCTCGGGTCGCGGACACTCTTCTCGCTGGGGTGGGGTAGGTGTGCCACATTGCGCAGCGGCCTCGGTCGTGGGAGGGCCGCGACGGCGCGCTACCGGCGGGCGTGCTGCCTACGGAGTCGCGAGGCTCGGGGGAGCGTCGACAGCGAAGAAGAAACGCGTGCCCCACCCCGGCTCAGTCTCGACCTTAAGCTCAGAGTCCATGGCGTGCACGAGCTTGCGGCAGATGGCGAGGCCGAGCCCGGAACTCGAGAACTGGTGGCGCAGGCCGGCGGGTGCCTTGCGGAACGGCTGAAACACCGTCTCCAGGGCGGCGGGGTCGACGCCCGGGCCCGTGTCGCGGACGGAGAACTCGAGACGGACGGGCGTCAAGGGCCGCGCCGCGATCTCGACGAACCAGGTATCCGTGTATTTGACGGCGTTAGTGGCGAGGTTAAGCAGCACGCGCGACAGCGCCCGCGCGTGCCCGTAGCGACGCTCGGGGACCGGATAGCCGAACCGCACGTCGAGCCCCCGCTCTTCGGCGAGGGGTTGGATCATGCTGCGCACGGAGCCGAACATCTCCACCACCGACAACGGCGTGGGCTCACGCTCGATCAGCCGAACCCCACCGCGGGCGAGCTCCAGAACGTCGCTCGCCGCGGTGCACAAGCACAGCGCGGCGCTGTAAATCAAGCCCAGCTGGCGCCGCTGCGTCTCCGTGACCGGCCCGCCCTGCCCCTGCTGGAGCGACTCCGCGAGGAACAGGATCGAGGTCAGCGGCGAGCGCAGGTCGTGCGCCATCTCGACGACCAGCTCCAGCCCATTGGGGCCGCTGAGACAGCCGGCGAGATCGGACGGCTCCCGCACCGGGGACGGGAGGGGTGTCGGCTCCGCCTTATACGGGAGCAGCTCTGCCGCGTTCGTTCTCATTCCGGGGCTCCTTCGCGTCTCACGAGGCGGCGCGCATAGCGTCGGCGGACTCGACCGCCTCCGCCGCGGGCGTCGCGGCCGTGGGTTCCGGAGTCTCGAGCGGCGTCACGGGTTCTCGCTCGACCACCCAGCCCGCCGTGGGGCTGCGCTGCAGGCTGTGCCGCTCCATCAGCCGGTACAGCGTGGTGCGGTCGACCCCGGCGATCCGCGCGGCCTTCGACATGTTCCCCCCGGCGCGATTCACGAGCCACGTCAGGTACTGCCGTTCGAACTGCGCGACCACGCGGTCGCGTGCTACGTGGTAACTCTCCTCGAGCAGCGTCGCGACGAGGGCCGCAGGGTTCGCCCCCGGCTCCCGCACCGTGTCCCCGGTGAGCTGCAACTGCTCGGGGCCCATCGCCGCGCCTGGCTCCGCGATCACCGCGAGGTGCTCGACCACGTTCTGCAGCTCGCGCACGTTGCCGCGCCAGGCGTAACCGCACAGGGCACGCACGGCGGCGTCGGTCAACTTCGGGAACGGCGCCCCCTTGCTCCGGTGCCGCACCCAGTAGGTCGACAGGAAGTACTCGGCGAGGAGCGGAATGTCCTCCGGCCGCTCGCGCAAAGGCGGCACGTGAATCGGGACCACGCGCAGGCGGTAATACAAGTCCTCCCGTAGGGTCCCCGCTTTCACGGCCGCCTCGGGGTCGCCGTTGGTTGCCGCGATGAAGCGGACATTCACGACCGCGTCGGTCGTTTCACTGCCCACACGGCGCACGATGCCGTCCTGGATCACGCGCAAGAGCTTCGCTTGGATTGGCTTCGACATTTCGATGAGCTCATCCAGGAACAGCGTGCCGCCATTGGCCGCTTCGAGGAGGCCGGGTTTGTCGCGCACCGCGCCGGTGAAGGCGCCTTTGCGGTGCCCGAACATCTCGGATTCGAGCAACCCCTCGGGGAGGGCCGCGCAGTTGATGGCCACGAACGGCCGGCTGGAGCGGCGGCTGTGATGGTGGATGTACTGGGCGATCATCTCCTTGCCGCTGCCGCTCTCGCCGGTGATGAACACCGACGCGTCCGTCGGGGCGACCTTACGCGCCAAGTCGACGGCCCCCCGAAACGCCGGGGCCGTGCCGAGCAGCGCGATCTTATCCGAGTGCGCCTGCCGGCGCGACAGGTCGCCCTGCTCGGCGCGCGTCTCGCGCGCCACGAGGAGCGTGTGCACCGCGCGCCCGATCAGGACCTGGAGATGCGTGGCCGAGAACGGCTTCGGCAGGTAGTCGAAGGCGCCCTGGCGCAACGCCTCGACGCTCGAATCGACACTAGGATTGCCCGTAATCACCACGACCACGGTGTCGCGGTTCGTGGCGAGGGCGGCGCGGAGCAACGCGAGGCCGCCCACCTGCGGCAGGTAGAGATCGACGAGCACGATGTCGAACGCGCGACGTCGCAGGAGGTCGAGAGCATCCTGACCGCGCCCGCTGACCGTCACGTCGTATCCCTCCTGGCGCAGAACGCTCGCGCAGCTTTCGCGCAGCGTGAGCTCGTCGTCCACGATCAGCACCCGAATCTGGGCCTTCACTTCGGGCCCGATGGGTAGCAACGCTGCGAGATTCTGAGCCTCGTTCGGCTGGTCGGCCCAGGGAGTCTCGTTCTGGCCAACGGGTATCGACATCGCTCTCATCCAGAAGAAGTCCGGTCCTCCCCTACGCAGGGTTCGGGCCAAGCTGTCGCGACCTCGCAGCAGCACAGCGTGCCCACACGGGTGCACCAACGTGCGTCACCTGGTCGGCGACGCTGCACCGATTTGCGGCGTCCTTCGGCTACCGCTCGGACGGGGGTGTGGCGAAGCGCGGCCGGCCTGCGGTATCGGACTTGCGACTGCCTCGGGCGACCCGTGACGACCTGTCAAGACTTGGAACGGAAATACTCATGAGATCGAGCGACCAGCCCGCGATTCCCGCCGTCCCCCCCGCCCCGCAACCGGCGGATCCAGTCCCCGCGACGGCCTCGCTCGGTCTCGTCGAGCCCAGGTGGGAGCCCGACGGCAGCCTCGATTGGCGGCGCGTGGGGGCGGCGGTGCTGCGGTTCCGGTGGCTCATCCTTGCGGTCACGCTGCTCGGCGGCCTGGTCGGCGTCGCGGCAACGCGGATCTTGAGCCCCGTATACGTGGCGCAGGGAACGATCTGGATCGACGAGTCGGGACGGGGGGACGCCCGCGGGGCGGTGCGGGGCCCCATCGGACCGGGCCAGCTGCTCGAGCGCGAGGCGTGGGTGGATCTACTCCGGTCTTTCGCGGTGCTGGACTATGTGGTCCGGGCCGAGCGGCTGTATCTGACCGTTCGCCCGGCGGACCGGGCAGCCCTCGCGCCCTTCGACGTCGCCGAGCATTACCGGCCCGGGGAGTACGAGTTGGCGATTGACCCGTCCGCCCGCTACACCTTGGCGGACGCCAACGGCACGGCCCTCGAACGTGGCGTCGTCGGCGACTCGGTCGGTGCCCGGCTGGGGTTCCTCTGGGTCCCCACTCGAGAGGCGATCGGAACGGGCCGCACGATCCGGTTTGCCGTGGCCTCGATTCGGGACGGGGCGCGACGCCTGGACGAGTCGCTCGACATTCGGGGAGATCCGTACGGGAACTTCCTGCACCTTGAGCTGCGGGGTTCCGAACCGGTCCGCATCGCCGCCATTGTGAACGCGTTGGCCCAGCGCTACGTCGAGGTCGCGGCGCAGCTCAAGCGCGAGCGGCTCGCCGAGCTGACGAAGATCTTGGACCAGCAACTCGCCGCAGCGCAGGAGAATCTCCGCCAGGCCGAGACGGCGCTCGAGCGCTACGGCACGCAGACAATTACGCTGCCGTCCGACCGGGCGCCCGGCGGGGCCGACCGCGTGCCGGCGCTGGGGAACTTCTTCGACGCCCAGTTCGAGCGCGATCAGCTACGCCGCGACCACGAGGCAGTGCTGCGCATCGTGGCACAGGCGCGCGACTCGGGCCTCTCGGCCAGCGCCCTCGAGGCGATCCCGGCCGTGGAGCACGACCCGGACCTCACCCAAGCCCTCAAAGAGTTGGTCACCAAGCAGGCCGACCTCCGCGCCTTCAAGTACCGCTACACCGACACTTACCCACCGGTGCAGCGTCTCACCGCGGAGATCGCGCGCCTCGAGCGTGAGACCATTCCATCACTGGCCCGCACGCTCGCGGGCGAGCTCGCCAGCCGGGAGGCCGCGCTCGCGCGGCGGCTGGACACGGGCTCGCGGGAGCTGCGCCAAATCCCGGCCCGTGCCTTGGAGGAGGCGCGGCTCCGGCGCGCGGCGACCCTCGCCGAAAACGTGTACACCACGCTGCAGCAGCGCTACGAGGAGGCGAAGCTCGCCGAAGCCAGCACGATCCCCGACGTCCGTGTGCTCGACTCGGCGATCGTTCCGCAACGCCCCGTGCGCAACACGGCGCCGCGCGTCATCATGATGGCGCTCCTTGCAAGCTTCGGTCTCGCCGTCGTTGGGGCGGTGCTCCTCGACCGCGGCGACCCCCGGGTGCGCTATCCCGACCAGATCTCTCGCGAGCTGGGACTCCCGATCCTTGGGGCACTTCCGCACCTGCAGCGCCACCGGGAGGAGCGGGACAACAAAGGGCGGGTGTTCGAGGACGTCGCCCAGCTCGTCGAGGCCCTGCGCGGCATCGGCTTGAACCTGGTCTACGCCTACGGCGCCGCCGGCCCCATGCTCGTCACGGTCACGAGCCCCGGGCCCGGCGACGGAAAATCGTTCCTCACGGCGAACCTCGCCCGCACCTTCGCCGAGGGCGGGCACCGCACGCTGCTCCTCGACGCCGATATCCGCCGGGGCGTGCTGCACCGCCGCCTGAGCGCCCGGCGCCGCCCCGGCCTGACCGACTGCCTGCGCGCGGAGGTGCCGTTCGACGCGATCGTGCAGCCGACCGCCTACCCGTTGCTCAGCTTCATCGGCTGCGGCACCCGCGTCCAGAATGCCCCCGAGCTCCTGAACTCGCAGAGCATGGCCCAGCTGCTGCAACGGGCGCGTGCGGCCTACGACGTCGTACTCCTCGATAGCCCGCCGCTCGGTGGGGGCGTAGACCCCTTCATCCTCGGGACCCACACGGGGAACCTGCTCTTGGTCCTGCGGACGGCGCACAGCCACCGTGATGTGGCCGCGGCCAAGCTGGAAGTGCTCCGGCGCCTGCCGATACGGCTGCTCGGCGCCGTTCTCAACGACGTCCCGCTAGGAGTGGGCTACCGCTACTATGCGTCCTACTCCTACTACCTGCCGGGCTACCAAGCGGAGGACGAGCACCAAGCGCATCGGCCGCTGGCGAGTTAGCCGGCCGCCGCGCTCGCCGCGCCGCCCGTACCGCTCATATCGAAGCGGCGAATCCACCCGCCCGCCTCCGCTTTTCCGGTGCGAAGCGCGGCGGACGCCCGTCCTAACAGATCGCCGGGCTCGATCGGTGCGTACCCCACGTTGGCGACCGCCTCGTAGCCGAAGCGCATCCCGTGACCGGGTACATCCACCCCGGCGGCCCGGCCCAGCGCGACCTGCAGTGGGCCCGCCATGCGCTCGGCCAAGCGGCAGGCACCGGCCGCGTCGGTCCCCGGCGCCAGTACCGCAAACTCAGCGGGGCCCAACCGACCGATCACATCGGAACGCCGGGCCGTCGCCCGGAGCACCTGAACGCCGTGTCCCACGACCTCCGCCTCGGCGTCGGGGCTCCGCCTCGCTGCGGGGAGGTCGATCGCCAGCGCGACGCACGCGATCGCGGCGTGGTCGCGGAAGGCCTGCGAACTGAGCTCGCGGGCGCGCCGGGCGAGCCCTTGGCGGTTGTAGAGCCCCGTCGACGGGTCGAGTAATCCCTCGGTTCGCGTGCGGTCGGCCTCGCGCTTCACCCGGATGTAGACGTTTGCCTTCAGAACGAGCTCCTCCGCGTCGTGAGGCGGCGCGATACAGTCCCAGGCGCCCGCCCGCAGCGCCGTGAGCCGCTCCTGCCGCGTGGCGGGCTCGGCGAACATCAGATAGATCGGCGTCGCACTGTTCAACCGGGGATCGGCCCGTACGGCCTGGCACAGCTCGACTCCCGGCATGTCGGGGAGGTCGGTGGCGATGACGATGAGGTCGGGCCGGGCAGCTCGCGTGCGCTCGTGCCCGTGGCGGGCACCTCGCTCGCGCAGCACGACGAAGCCGGCGTCCTCGAGCAGGCGCGCCAGCCACCCGGAGCGCTCCTCGCGGTCGTCGACGAGAAGGGCCAGGTACGAGTCGTTGAGGGCTGTGCTATCGGTCATGCTGTGCGATCGGTCATAAGGGACTCCCCAGCGCGGTGTTCGAGCATCGCAACCGGGCGCTGCGGCGATGAGCCTGCAATCCCGGGGCCGCAGCGCAGGCCGGCTGCGGACGCTCACCGCTGGCCCGCCGCCGCACCCGCGATGCGGCGCGAGCGCAACGGGGTGACGCCTCGACGCGGCCTCGCTCGACTCAGGGGTGATGCGCTAAGCCATTGTCGACCAGCGCGCTAGGCATGGCATCCGGGATCGGGTGTGGGCGGGGCCTCAAACTTGAAGCGGTACGGGGCCCAAGCGAACGCGTAGACCTGAGGCGTGGCGGATGCTCTGCAAGCGTTGTGAGGCCGAGACCGGGAGCGGACCGACCCGTCCGCGCTCCAGCGAGCGTCGTGGGGCATTGACCTGCGAGCGGTGCCGCTCGGCGATCCTAATGCTCGGGGGGGTGCCCGTGGGCGCGGGTGACCGGATCCTCGCCCAGTTGGGTCGCTTCGGCCTTGCGAGCCGCGGCAAACCGCTCCTCAAGCCCAAGCGCGGAGAGGCATGATCGATGTGCGGGATCGTGGGATACGTCGGAGCGCGAAGCGCCGCGCCGGTCCTCTTGGACGCGCTGACGCGCCTGGAATACCGGGGCTACGACTCGGCGGGCGTCGCCGTCTTGAACGGGAACGGCGTGGAGACCCGCAAGCTCACCGGGCGCGTCGGAGCGCTGCGCGAGCTCCTCGAACACGCCGCCCTGCGGGGCCACTGCGGCATCGGTCACACGCGCTGGGCGACGCACGGGGCCCCCACGGAGCGCAACGCCCACCCCCACCTGGACTGCACCGGCACGCTCGCCCTCGTCCACAACGGGATCGTGGAAAACGCCGAGTGCCTGCGTGCGCGCCTCGAGCGCATGGGCCACCGCTTCGGCAGCGATACCGACACCGAGACCCTCGCACACCTGATCGAGGAGGCGCCAGGGGCGACGCTCGAGGAACGGGTCATCGCCGCATTGCGGCACGTCGAGGGGACCTACGGCCTCGCGATCGTCGCCGAGAGCGATCCTGGAAAGATTGTGGTGGCGCGGCGCGGCTCACCACTCCTCATCGGTGTAGGCGAGGGCGAGTATCTCGTCGCCTCCGACGCCAATGCTGTGTTGCCGCACACCCGCTCCGTGGTGTACCTCGACGACGGTGACATCGCGATCCTGACGGCGCAGGGTTACCGCGTGCTGGACGCAGAGGCGCGCGTGCAGGCGCGCGCCGTGGACGACATCGCGTGGGACCTCGACGCCATCGGGCTCGGCCCCTACGAGCACTTCATGTTGAAGGAAATCTCGGAGCAGCCCGACACCGTGCGGGCGACCCTCCGCGGGCGACTCTTACCAGAGGAGGGGAGCGCGCGCCTCGGCGGCCTGAACCTCCCGCCCCCCCGGTGCACGCGGCTGCGCCAGATCGTCATCGTCGCCTGTGGGACGTCGTGGCATGCGGGGCTCGTGGGACGGCACGTGCTCGAGGAGCTCGCGGGCCTGCCAGTCTCGGTCGAATACGCGTCGGAATACCGCTACCGCAAGCGGCTGCGGACCCCAGGCACTCTCACGGTGGCCATCTCTCAGTCGGGGGAGACGGCGGACACGCTCGAGGCGCTGCGCGCCGCGAAGGCCGCGGGCTCGGCCGTGATCGGCATCGTGAACGTCGTGGGCTCCACGATCGCTCGCGAGGCGGATGGCGGCATTTACCTGCACGCGGGGCCCGAGGTCGGGGTGGCGTCGACCAAGGCGTTCACCTCCCAGCTCGTGGCGCTGCTCTTGTTGGGCCTCTATCTGGGCCGGACGCGGGGGTTGTCGCGCGAGGCAGGGCGCCGGCTCACGGAGGAGCTCGCCGAGGTGCCGAACCTGGTGGCGCGCACGCTCGCCCTCGAACCGGCGGTGCGACGTCTCGCCGAACGCTACGCCGACGCGCGCAACGCCCTGTACCTGGGGCGTGGCGTCAGCTTCCCGGTGGCCCTCGAGGGGGCGTTGAAGCTCAAGGAGATCTCCTACATCCACGCCGAGGGCTACCCGGCCGCCGAGATGAAGCACGGGCCCATCGCCCTGATCGACGAGAACATGCCCGTCGTGTTCGTCGCGCCGAAGGATGACGTCTATGCGAAAGTCCTCTCGAACGCGCAGGAGGTCAAAGCGCGCGGCGCCCGCATCATCGCCATCCTGAGCGAGGGAAACGGCGACCTGGGCCACACCGCCGACCACGAGCTGCGGGTGCCGGCGTGCCCTCCCCTCCTGTCGCCGCTCTTGACCGTGATCCCGCTCCAGCTCCTCGCCTATCACATCGCCCGGCTACGAGGGTGCGACGTGGACCGCCCTCGCAACTTGGCAAAAAGCGTAACGGTGGAATGAATGATGATGACACGACTCTGGCATGCGCTGCTCATCGGCTGCGCCGTTGGTCCCGTCAGTGCGCGGGCGCAAACGGCGCCGGGCTCGACCGCTACCCCTGCCGCCGTGGCGCTCGGCGCCGGGTTCCAAGTGGGCGATCGGGTGCTCCTGCAGGTGGAAGGGGACTCACTGTTCACCGGCACCTTCACCGTCGGCCCCGGACCAGCGCTCACGCTTCCCGTCATCGGCGCGATCCCGCTCGCGGGCGTCCGGCGGACGGAGGTCGAGCCCTACCTCCGCCAGGCGCTCGCGCGCTACCTGCGAGACCCGGTCGTGCACGCCAAGCCGCTCATCCGCCTCGCCATAGTGGGTGAGGTCGAGCACCCCGGCTTCTACTCCGTCTCCGCGGACGCCTTGCTCGCGGACGCCTTGATGCAGGCCGGCGGCCCGACGCGCGATGCCAGAGTCCCGGCGCTGCGTGTCGAGCGGGAGGGTAAGCCCATCCTGCAAGGGGACTCCCTCCAACACGTGCTGGCCCACGGGCTCACGGTCGATCAGATGGGCCTGCGCGACGGGGACCGCTTCGTCGTCCCGCGCCAGCACGACGGCGAGGCGACGTGGCGGGTCCTCGGCCTCCTCGTCACTCTGCCCGCGGCGATCTACGGCATCACGCGAGTATTCTGATGCGCATCATGTCACTCGTGGGCGCACGCCCCAACTTCATCAAGCTGGCGCCGGTGGACCGCGCGCTCGTCCAGCGGCGGGACGTGGAACACGTCATCGTGCACACCGGCCAGCACTACGACCCCGAGATGTCGGCCGCGCTCTTCGAAGAGCTCTGGATCCCGGCACCCGAGTACAACCTCGGCGTCGGCTCGGGCTCGCACGCCACCCAGACGGCCGCCGTGATGGACCGGCTCGAGCCGGTGCTCCTCCGCCTGCGGCCCGACCTCGTCCTCGTTTACGGCGATGCGAACTCCACGCTCGCGGCCGCGCTCGTCGCGGCCAAGCTCGGCCTGCCGGTCGGTCACGTGGAGGCCGGATTGCGCAGCAACGACTGGACGATGCCCGAGGAGATCAACCGCGTGGTGACCGACCGCGTGTCCGATCTGCTGTTCGTCTCCTCGCGCGAGGCGAGCGGGATCCTCGCGGCGGAGGGAATTCCCACGGATCGGGTGCATTTCGTCGGCAACGTCACCATCGACTCGGTCTGCTGGGCGCTACCCCAGGCGCTCGAGCGTCAGGTCCCCGCCCGCCACGGGCTCAGGGAGGCGACCTACGCCGTGGCGACCCTTCACCGGCCCGCCAACGTCGACGACCCGGCGCGGCTGCGCCTGCTGCTCGAGGCGCTCGGCGCGTTGAGCCGCGAGCGCACCGTCGTGTTCCCGATGCACCCCCGCGCTCGCAACCGCCTGCACCTGGCCGGGGGCCTGGCCGACGGCCCGGGCGACCTCCGGTTCCTCAGCGCCCTGGGCTACCTGGATATGCTCGGCCTCGTCGCAGGTGCGGCGGTGGTGATTACCGATTCGGGCGGCCTCCAAGAGGAGGCGTCGTTCCTCGGCGTGCCGTGCCTCACCGTCCGACCCACTACCGAGCGGACGATCACTTGCACCAACGGCACCAACCGCCTCGTGGCGTCCGAGCGCGACGCCATCGTGGCCGCGGCCGAGCGCGCTATCGCGCGCCGGGCGCCGGTACGGCCGATGATCGAGCGTTGGGACGGGCGCGCGGCGGAGCGGATCGCTAGCGTGCTGTGCGACGGGGAAGCGTTTTACACCGCGGCGCCCGAGCAGCGAGGCTCGCTGCCGGCCGAGACACTGGACTCCGTGCCCGAGGAGCTGCTGGCCGAGGTCGGGGCCGAGCGCTCGTGACCGATGCGTTCGCAGCGCAGGCGCGCTGAGGCGCGCGAACACGTCTCTTCTAGCCAAGGAGGTGCCCTAGGTGACTGACGTGGCGATGAGCGGGGGGCGGACCGCACGCCGCTCCCCGCGTCGCTCGGCGGGCGATGGCTGCTGACCCGCACGAGCGCAGGCGGGCGTCGCCGCCACAGCGCGGCGCGGCTGGGCCTCGCGGCCCTGGTGCGCTCGCCCCGAGCCGCGGCATCATGCGGGCGGATCGAACACCTTCGCAGCACGACTCCACCATCGGGCGGCCACGATGAGTAAGCCGCGAGGCGCACCCCCGTGGCACCACCCTTGCGTTGAACGGTACGCGAGCTCACGGACCCACCTGCCAACATCAGGCAGGCCCGTGAGTCGCCGCGGGCGCGCGGGCGTGTTTGAGCCCACGGCACAAGCAAGGGTAGGGCATGGGTGGGGAGTTCGGGCCGAAAGAGCTGACTGCTCGTTGGATTGCGTTCCTCAGGCCGCCCAGGGTGGGGGCGGGGGAACCCCGAGCGGTGGACCGACTCCCCATCGACACCTCGCTACCGGACGCGCCGGGCCGCGTGAACGGTCGTGGCGGGTGCCCGCTGACAGACCCGAAATCTCCCGACGCTTTTCTCCCGCCACCGCCTCGGAGGATGTGACGCGGCGGCTGCAGCGGTCCCGCCGTGGCTGGGCGACGATGTCCCCCGCCCTGAGCGGCTTCGTTCGACGTCTTAACCCTGACCCCGTGGTGCCCCGTTTTGGGGCACCGCACGAGGCGCCCGCCTCAGTTCGTTGCGATCGCGGTCGCCGTCTGCCGTCGTATAATGGTAAGGGCATGCAGGTTAGGCATTTAGGTGTGGGCGCCGGGCACACTTCTGTGGCACTAGCCTTGCTGTTGCGCGGCAGCAACATTCGATCTACCTGAGGACTGCCCTCCTATGGCCACCAAGAGCAAGGACGCACCGTCGCCAGCGCTGGAATCCCAGGCGCTCACCGAATCCACCGCGGCGCTGCTGCGCGAGCTGGTGGCGCACCTCCGGCAGAATCGGACGCAGTTGCGCGAGGAGTGGGCCCGGCGCATCACGCGCGCCCAACTGCTCACCGCGATGACTGAGGAAGAGATTTTCGCGGAAGCGACGTCGGTGTACGACAACTACGTCGAGGCGCTGGAGACGGGCACGTTCGAAGCGCTGCAGGCCTACGCCCGCAACCTGTCGGAGCGCATCATCCCGCGCGGCGTCGAGACGCACGAAGTCGTCGGGATCGTGCTGCTGCTACGTGACGTGCTGGCCCGCTCGCTGTTCGCCAAGTACCACGAGGACTTCGACAAACTCAACCGCATCTTGGACGCCTACGAGCCCGCCGCGAACCGCATCGCGAACACCGTGGCCGTCGGGTTCGTGCAAGAGCGCGAGCGTATCATCCGCCAGCAGCAGGAGGCGATCCGGGAGCTCTCCACGCCGGTGCTCCAGGTGCGCGAGCGGCTCCTGATTCTCCCGATCATCGGCGTCATCGACCCGCAACGCGCCCGGCAGCTCACCGAGCAGCTGCTGCGCGCCATCCGGACCAACCGCGCGAAGGTGGTCGTGATCGATATCACGGGCGTCGCGGCGATGGACTCGAACGTCGCCAACCACCTCGTCCAGACCGTCGAGGCGTCCCGGCTCCTCGGCGCCACGGTCATCGTCACGGGCCTGTCGCCCGAAATCGCTCAGACGCTCGTCACGATCGGCGTCGACCTGAGCGAGATGGCCACCGTGGGCGACCTGCAGGGCGGCATCGAAGAGGCGGAGCGGCTCCTCGGCTACAAGGTCCTGCCGCTCGAAGAGCTGACCCCAAAGGCGTGAGGCAACCCCCCACGCCGGCGAGCGAGGACGCGTGGAAGTTCCCATCCTGAAGCAGGGACAGTATCTGATCGCGTCCATCCAGTCAGCGCTCACGGACGCCGATCTGTCGCAGCTGCGCGAGGCGTTGATCGAGCGGGTGGGGCGCTTCCGCGCGCGCGGCGTGATCGTCGACGTCACGGCGCTCGACGTGATGGACTCGTTCGCCGTCCGGACGCTGCGTGATATCGCGCACATGGCCCGGCTGCGCGGCGCCGAAACGGTCATCGTCGGCATCCAGCCCGAAGTGGCGTTCGCGATGGTTCAGCTGGGCTTGACGCTGAAGGGTGTCGCGACCGCCCTCGACCTCGAGGAAGGCCTCGCCTTCCTCGACGCCCAGACCAAGGTCCGCCTCGACCGCGGGGGAGGAGGACGCCTCGAGCGTGGCTGAGGAACTGCTGATCCCCATCGCGGCCGACGTCGACGTCGTCACCGCCCGCCAGCGCGGGCGCGATGTCGCCGCGCAAGCGGGCTTCTCGAGCGGCGACCAGACCGTCATCGCCGCCGCCATCTCCGAAATCGCCCGCAACATCCTCATGTACGCCAAGCGCGGCGAGATCGCGCTCGCCGTGGAGCAGAACGGCGATCGCCAGGGCGTCATCGTGGTCGCGCGCGATCAGGGCCCGGGGATCCGGGACGTCCCGCGCGCCATGCAGGACGGCTACTCCACCTCCGGCGGCCTCGGCCTCGGTCTCCCCGGGGCGCGCCGACTGATGGACGACTTCGACGTCGCCTCCCAGCCCGGCAAAGGCACGACCGTGACGATGAAGAAATGGCGGCGCCTGAATGCCTGAGGTGTCCGTTGACGCTTCCACCCTCATTGAGTGGGGCGTCGCGGCGCTCACGCTGCCCGGAGAGACCTACTCGGGGGACCTCCATTTGGTCAAAGGCGTCTCGGGCGGCGCGCTCGTCGCCGTCGTGGACGGCCTGGGACACGGCGAAGAGGCGGCGACAGCCGCGCGTACCGCCGTGGCGACTCTCGAACAGCACGCCGACGACGCGGTCGCGGCGCTCCTCGAGCGCTGCCATTGGGCGCTCAAGGGGACGCGGGGCGTGGTGATGAGCGTCGTCCACATCGACCCGCACGAGCGCGCGCTGACCTGGGCGGGCGTGGGAAACGTGGAGGCCCTGCTCATCCACGGTGCGCCCGCGCCCCGCGCCGCGGCCGGGCGCACGAGCCTCGTCACGCGCGGCGGCATCGTTGGCTCGGAGCTGCCGCCGATCCGCGCACAGCGCCTGCCCCTGGCGACCGGCGACATGCTCCTCCTGGCCACCGACGGAGTCCGGGAAGGGTTCGTGGACGGCCTTCCCCTCGACGGCCCGGCACAACGACTCGCCGACCAGATCCTCGCCCGCCACAAGAAGGGCACGGATGACGCCCTCGTGCTGGTCGCGCGCTATCGGCGCTACCGGGGCGGTCCGCCCCCAAGCGGATGAGCCCTCCCGTCCAGATGAATGCCTCGCTCGGCCCCGTCAGGCCGCCTATAGAGGAAGGGGGGCGCCTGCAGGTCCTCGTCGTGGCGGGCGAGGGGGGAGGGAGCGGCGGCACCGCGTTGCTCCACCACGTGAGCCAATGGGCCGATGGCGCGCGGCTCGCGGTCGAGGCGGCTCCCGACCTCCCGCGCGCGGTGCGGCAGCTCGGCGGCCGCCGCTGGGACGTGGTCCTCGCGGTCCTCGGCGAGCGGCCCGACGACGACCTGGCCTGGTGGGTCGATGCGCTGCGCGCCGCGAACGGGAGTCCCCGCCTCATCGCGGTCGCGACCACCCCGTCGATGGGTCTCGTCCTGCGGGCCCAGAAACTCGGCGTCCTGGACCTCCTGTCCCTGCCACTCGGGCGCGAGGACCTGATGCGCGCGCTCGAGCGGCTGCGCAGCGCGGTGACCGAAACGGCCGTCGCGCTCCCCGAGGTCGAACATCACGCGGTGGGCCAGTATGCCCTCGTGGGACAGAGTGCGGCGATGCTCGAGGTCTACAAGCTCATCGCGCAGGTTGCCGCCAGCACGGCGACCGTGCTGATCCAGGGGGAGTCCGGCACCGGCAAGGAGGTCGTCGCCCGCGCCATCCACCTGTACGGGCCCAAGGCGGCCGGGGCGTTCGTGGCCGTGAACTGCGCCGCCATCCCGGAGAACCTGCTCGAGAGCGAACTCTTCGGCCACGAAAAGGGCGCGTTCACCGGCGCCGTCACCCGCAAGATCGGCCGCTTCGAACACGCGACCGGGGGGACCCTGTTCCTCGACGAGATCGCCGACATGAGCCTCGCCCTCCAGGCGAAGATCCTGCGGGCGGTCCAGGAGCGCGAGATCGAGCGCGTGGGCGGGACCGACACCATCCCGATCGACGTGCGCCTCATCGCCGCCACGAACCGCGACTTGAAAGACGCGATCAAACAGGGGCGCTTCCGCGAGGATCTCTACTACCGCTTGGCCGTGGTCCCGATCCGGCTCCCGACCTTGGCAGAGCGCGGTGACGACCTGCTCCTCTTGACCGCGTTTTTCATCCGGCAGTTCGCCGAGCGCTACGGCAAGCAGCTACGCGCGATCACCGATCGGGCCCTCGACTTGCTGCGGGGACACGCCTGGGTCGGCAACGTGCGCGAGCTCCGCAACGTGATCGAGCGCGGCGTGATCGTCGCGACCGACGCCACACTGCGCGCCGAGCACCTCCCCGACGAGATCCGCGGCGAGGAGGCGACGCGCACCGACCGACCCCAGGGAGGCCTCCACAGCCTCGCCGAAGTCGAGGCCCGGCACATTGCGCGCGTCCTCGCCCACACGCAGGGGCAGATCGGGACGGCGGCCGAGATCCTCGGTATCCACCGCAACACGCTCACACGCAAGATGAAGGAGTACGGCTTGTGAAGGGGGGGGCGCCGTGAGCGGCGGTCCGCCTCCGCTACCGCCCGTGCGGGTCGAGAAGGCCCTCGAGCTCATGCCGGAGCTCGAGGCCCTGGAGCCGTTGCGGGCGCTCCTCATTTCGAGCTCGCGCCCCGACGAGCGCGCCATGTGGTCGAGCTCGGGGCCGTACTTGACGCTCGGAAAGCGGGGCGTCTACCCCGAGGAACTACGCCGCGGGATGACTCAGGTGTTCCAGCGCGTCGCCGACCACTTGCAGGTGCTGTACGAGGCCTATGTCACGGCGCTCGAGGCGCAGCAGCGCAACGACGCCGGGGGCGTCGTTTCGGCGCTCCTGCGCGGCGGCCGCCTCGAGGAGGAAGTCGGCCGCCTCAGCCAGGCGGGGGCGTGGGAGGCACTGGCGCTCGGCGTGGCGGAAACCCTGCAGGACCGTCGTCCCGAAGTAGAGGTGCTGCATGCCCTCGGGTACCTGGCCCTGCGCCGGGGCGAGCATACCGAAGGAGCCCGCCACTTCCAGCGCGCGCTCGCCCTGGCCGAAGCGGAATTCCATAAGGCCGGCGCCATCGCGGCGTGCGAGGGGCTGGGTGACGCGGTGCTCGCGCAAGCGGATTGGGCGGGGAGCCACGCGTGGTACAGCCGCGGCCTGCGCCTCGCGCAAGAAAGCGACGACGCGGCGCAGATCGGCAGGCTGGACCGCCGGCTCGGCGTGCTGGCACGAAAACAGGGCGACCTCGCCGCCGCGGGCGATTACTTACGCCGCGCGCGCGAGCGCTTCGAGACCGCCGGGCCGGCCGACGAGATGGCGCGCACGCTCCGCGCGCAGGGACAGCTCGACGCCGAGCTGGGGCGGCACGCGGCTGCCGCCGCGGCGTTTCGGGAAGCGCTCGCCTGGGCGCAGCGAGCGCCCCGCGACGCCGGCCTCGAGCTCGCGGTACGCCTGGACCTCGCGGAGCTTGATTTCGCTGCGGGTAGCCTCCTCGACGCCGAAGCGGAATTGCGCCGGGCCGAGCAGATCGCCATCGCGGCGAACCTCCCCGGCCGCCTCGCCCAGATCTACACGCTCATGGGGAAACTGCGCGGGGAGCAGCTCGACGAGACGGGGTTCGTGTTCTTCGAGCAGGCGATCGAGCTCACCCGCGCCGTGGAGCGCTCGCGCGCCGCCGAAGCTGAGGTGTACCACGCGTACGGCTTGTTCCGCGGACGCCTCGGCCAGCAGGAAGAGGCCCGCGCCTACCTCGAACGCGCTCGCGAACTGTTCGACTCGCTCGGCGAGGCGGTCGAGCGCGAGCGCGTGGACGCCGAGCTGCGGGCCATCTCCGCCTAACTCGACGACCAGAACGCCGCCCGATGAAAATGGGGAACGACCCCGGGGGGCGAAGCCCCCCGCGGCCCAGGCGTCAACTACAGCGGTCCCCACTCGCCTCTCGAAAGGAGAGGCTGGGCTAGCGGTTTGTGAGGGGGTTCCTCTGCGAGGTGGTGTCGGCCCGCGTGCTCCGCCGCTGGGCGCGGGACGACGACCTCGGAGCCGTGTGATGCCGGGTCGCCCCGGCGGCCACAGTCTTCCCCCTCGCGGGCTGCTTGTGGCCGCCGCCACAGGCGGCGACTCCGATCAGCGCCAGCGCTACGAGGATGGTCCGCGACATCGGCCCTCCCAGGCGGGGGTTCGGTGCCAATATAAGACACGGCCCCCTCGACGTGGGTTAGGACACCACGCGAGCGAGCGGCCGGGTGAGGCAAGTCGGCCCGCCGCCTCCCTTTAGGCAGATCTCCCGCCCGGCGAACTCGTGCACCCGCACGCCCGCGCGCTCCAGGCGCGACCGGGTCACCGGGTTGCCCGACACCATTAGCGCCTCGCGCCCGCCGAGGGCGAGCACGTTCACACCGAGCGTCTCGAACTCGGCGTCCGGCACCTCGACGAGCTCGATCTCCCGCGCGAGCAGGGCGTCGCGGAACGGCACCGGCAGAAGCGGCGCATACACGAGGAAGAGATCGCGGTCGATGGGACTCACGATCGACATCAGATGAAACACGTCGTCGGGGCCGTGCCAGTGCGGCAGAGGCACGACGATCACGTCGTCCACCAATCCGGCCACGAGCGCCCGCAGCGCTCCAATTCCCGCGGCGTTCGTGCGGTATCCCTGACCCACGGCCAACGTGCGCGCGTCGATCCAGCAGACGTCTCCGCCCTCGAGCCGGGCGTCGCCCGTGACGCGGCCGTGAATCGGCACGCCGGCGGCCTCGAAGGCCGCCGCCGCCGCGCTCGGCTCCGTGCGGCGTTCGGGCTTCCCCATGTTGCACAGGATCAGCCCGGCGTCGCAGACGACCGAGGCGTCTCGCACGTACAGCGAGTCGAGGCTCACGCGCTCGTCGGCGGGCAGGCGGACGATCTCGACCCCCGCCGCCTCGAGGAGCTCGAGGAACCGGTCGTACTCGGTGAGGGCGGTCGCGCGCTCCGGGCGCGCCGTGTAGCGGAGCGCGCGCCATTCCCGGTCGATCTCGGCCTCGCTTCTGAAGGCGTCGCCCGCATGCTTCACGGCGACCCGAACGAGCCGACCGGTTTCCGACTGTCCCCCCACTGTCCGCATCGTCGCTGGCCGCCTCGCCCGGGTCAGCGCAAGTTTAGCCGCGGTCTTGTGTTCTGTCATTTCTCGAGGAGAGCGCCCATGAGCGAGCGGACGATGAACCGTCGCCGGTTTCTCGAGGTCGCGACGGCGACCGGTGTCGCGGCGACGGCGACCCCCACCCTCCCCGGCCCCCGCGCGCCCACGGCGCCGGCGTGGTCCGTCCCCCCCTTCGAGTTCGAAGAGGCGACGATCGCGGAGCTTCAGGCCGGCATGACGGCGGGGAAGTACACCGCCCGGACCATTACGGCGGCCTACCTCGCGCGCATCGAGGAACTCAACCGCAAGGGGCCGACGCTGCGCGCGGTGATCGAAACGAATCCCGACGCCCTCGCCGACGCCGCCGCGCTCGACGCCGAGCGCAAGGCGAAAGGGCCTCGCGGGCCACTGCACGGCATTCCCGTGCTCGTCAAAGACAACGTCGCAACCCGTGACCACACGCAGAGCACGGCGGGATCCCTCGCGCTCGTGGGTGTCACACCACCCCGGGACGCGTTCCTCGTGGCACGGCTGCACGCGGCCGGGGCGGTGCTCGTCGGGAAGGCGAACCTGTCCGAGTGGGCGAACTTTCGCTCGACCCATGCCTCGAGCGGCTGGAGCGCCCGGGGCGGCCAGTGCCGCAACCCCTACGCCCTCGATCGGACCCCCTCGGGCTCGAGCTCGGGGTCGGCCGTCGCCGTCGCCGCGGGCTTGTGCGCCGCCGCCATCGGCACCGAGACGGACGGCTCCATCGTGTCGCCGTCCACGTGCTGCTCGATCGTGGGGATCAAGCCCACGCTCGGGCTGGTGAGTCGAGCGGGGGTCATTCCGATCGCGCACAGCCAGGACACTGCGGGGCCCATGGCCCGAAGCGTCGCCGACGCGGCGACCGTACTCGGCGCCCTGGTGGGCGTCGACCCGCAGGACGAGGCCACGGCGGCGAGCGCCGGACATGGCGAGACGGACTACACTCGCTTTCTCGATCCGCGCGGGCTGAAGGGCGCACGCCTCGGCGTGTGCCGCTCGCATTTCATGGGCTACAGCCCCGGCACGGACGCCCTCATGGAAGCGGCCATCGGCCGATTGAAGAGCGAGGGCGCCGTCATCGTCGATCCCGCCGACATCACGACGGGGGGACAGTTCGACGACACGGAGTTCACCGTCCTGCTCTACGAGTTCAAGGCCGACCTGAGTCGCTACCTGGCCGCCTGGGCGCCGGGCCCCGCCCCCAAGACGCTGGCCGACTTGATCGCCTTCAACGACCGAACCAAGGACCGGGAGATGCCGTACTTCGGTCAGGAGATCTTCACCCAGGCCCAGGCGAAGGGGCCGCTGACCGAGCAGGACTACCTGCGAGCGCTCGACAAGAATCACCTGCTCGCGCGCACCCAGGGCATCGACGCCGTCATAGCCGAGCACCAGCTCGACGCCTTGATCGCGCCGACCGGCGGCCCCCCCTCGCTGATCGACTTGGTGAACGGCGATCCGGGCGGCGGCGGCAGCTTCTCGACCCCCGCGGCCGTGGCGGGCTACCCTCACATCACGGTGCCGATGGGATACGTCGCGGGGCTGCCCGTGGGCTTGTCGTTCGTGGGGCGCCCCTGGAGCGAAGGAGCGCTGATCAAGTTTGCCTACGCGTTCGAACAAGCCACCCAGGCCCGGCGGCCACCCCGGTTCCTCGCGACGGCGCCGCTCGGCTGAGCCGCGCGACTTGCGCGTGGCGAACACAGGTCACGAGATGATCGTTCGTCGGCGGCGGCTCTGTTTGGGGACGCCGCCGACGCAGCTCCGGAGAAACCGGCCGAACCCCCACCGCCGCGCGGCGGCTAGATTGCAGCCGATGCGCTGCCTCCACGTGGTCGAAGCACCCGACGGCTACGTCGCGTCGCTACGGGAAACGCCAACGCCCACGCCCCGCGCGGACGAAGTCCTCATTCGCGTCCGCGCTTCGGGCGTGAACCGCGCCGACCTCGCGCAAATCGCCGGCCGCTACCCCCCGCCGGCTGGTGAGTCGGACATCCTCGGTCTCGAGGCCGCGGGCACGAACACCGCCACCGGGGAAACGGTGTGCGCGCTCGTTGCAGGCGGCGCCCACGCCGAGTACGTGGCCGCCCCCGTCGGCCAGGTGTTCCCCCCCCCACCCACCCTCGACTTGGTCACCGCCGCCGGCATCCCGGAAGCGTTCCTAACGGCATTCGTCACGCTCGTCCTCGAAGGCGGGCTCTCCCGGGGCGCCACGCTCCTCGTGCACGCAGGCGCGTCGGGCGTGGGCCTCGCGGCAATTCAGCTGGGGAAGCACCTCGGCGCCCGCGTCGCCGCCACGACGCGGACGCGCGAAAAGCTCGGGGCCTTGGAGACCGCCGGGGCGGAACTGGCGATCGACGCGGGGCGGCAGGACGTCGCAACGGAGATCGAGGCCCGCTGGGGGCGCGACGCCGTGGACGTCGTGCTCGATCCGATCGGCGCGGCGAGCCACCAGACCGACCTCCGAGTGCTGGCGCCCGGCGGGCGGATCGTGGTGATCGCCACGATGTCGGGCGCGCGCGTCGAGACGGATCTCGCCCTCTTGATGCGGAAGCGTGGCCGGGTGATCGGCTCGACCCTACGCTCGCGCCCGCGGAAGGAAAAAGCGGCGATCGTGGCGCGTTTCCGGGAAGAGGTCCTCCCGGGATTCGCCGCTGGCGCCCTGCGCGTCACGGTCGACGCCGCGCTCGCGCCGGGCCAGGCGGCCGACGCGTTCCAGCGCCTGCGCGACAATCGCAACGTGGGGAAGGTCCTGATCGCATGGCCGGGCGACTGATCGCACTCGCGCTGGCGACGGCCGTCCTCGCGGCCTGCCGGGCGGACCGCCCGTCCCGCGCCCGTGGGTCTCAAGCCGCCGCTGCCGGACTCCCGGCGGCCGCGCCCGGTGCGCCCCCGGCTACAGCCCCCTCCGACTCCGTCAATCTCTACGCCGCGGCGGCTGCCAATCGCCTCACCCCCACCGCCGCGCGAGCCCGCGCCCTCGTCTACGTCCCGAACTCCAAGGACGGCACCGTCAGCGTGATTGACGCGAACCGCTACCGCGTCCTCCGCACCTTCCCCACGGGGGCCCTGCCGCAACATGTCGTCCCGTCCTACGACCTCGCGACTCTCTGGGTGGCGAACAATCGTGGGGGGACCCTGACGCCCATCGACCCCACGACCGGGCGTGAGGGGCGGAGCGTGTCCGTGGACGATCCGTACAACCTGTACTTCACCCCAGACGGCCGCTTCGCCATCGTCGTGGCCGAGCGACGGCAGCGGCTCGACTTTCGCGACGCGAAGACAATGGCACTGGTGCAGGCGGTCCCGGTCCAATGCAAAGGCGTGGACCACATGGAATTCACGGCCGACGGCCGATTCGCGATCGCGACCTGCGAGTTCTCGGGGCAGCTCGTCAAGGTGGACCTCGCCACCCGGGCTGTGACGGCCTATCTCACCCTCGATCCCGGTGGGCTCGGCCGCTCCGCCATGCCTCAAGACATCCGCTCCTCACCGGACGGTCGCGTGTTCTACGTGGCCGACATGAAGGCGAACGGCGTGTTCCTCGTCGACCCAGCGGCGTTCCGGCGTGTCGGGTTCGTGGCGACGGGGAAGGGGACGCACGGGATCTATCCGAGCCGTGACGGCCACCTCCTTTATATCACCAACCGGGGCTGGAACACGACGGCCGGGGGGCGGCGGGGCCCCGGATCGGTCACGGTGCTCGATCCCAACACACAGCGCATCGTGGCGACGTGGCCCGTTCCGGGCGGCGGGAGCCCGGATATGGGCAACGTCAGCGCCGACGGTCGAGAACTATGGGTCTCAGGCCGCTACGACGCCGAAGTGTACGTGTTCGATACCGAGACGGGCGCTCTCACGCATCGGATCCACGTCGGGCGCGAGCCCCACGGGCTGTGCGTGTGGCCGCAACCTGGGCGCTACTCCCTCGGGCACACCGGGAACATGCGCTAAGGCGGGACGCTCGGGCGACGACGCAGCGCGAACTCACGGGGAGGCGGCATGAACCGGATCAAGGGGAAACTCATCCTCATCACGGGGGCGAGCTCGGGGATCGGCGCGGCGTGCGCTCGGCGGTTCGCGGCCGACGGCGCCCGGCTCGCCCTGTGGGCGCGCCGCCGCCAGCGCCTGGAGGCGCTCGCCAAGGAGCTCGCCACCGACCCGGGCGCCGTACGGCTCGCGCAGGTGGACGTGCGCGACCGCGCCGCGGTCACTCGGGCGGCGCAGGACCTGGTGACTGCGGGCGCCGTGCCCGATGTGCTCATCAATAACGCCGGTCTCGCGGCCGGCCTCGCCAAGGTGCACGAGGGCGACCCCGACGACTGGGATCGCATGATCGACACCAACGTGAAGGGACTCCTCAACGTGACGCGGGCCCTGCTGCCGCACATGATCGCCCGCCGGCGTGGCCACATCGTGAACCTTGGCAGCACGGCCGGCCACCAGACCTATCCGATGGGCAACGTGTACAACGCGACCAAGTTCGGGGTCCGCGCCTTGACCGAAGGCATGAACTTGGACGTGGCGGGCACGCCGCTGCGGGTCTCCGCTGTCGATCCAGGATTCGTGGAAACCGAGTTCTCCGAGGTACGCTTCCACGGCGACCGCCAGCGCGCCAAGGCCGTCTACCAGGGCTTCACACCGCTCACGGCCGACGACGTGGCCGACACGATTGCCTACATCGTCAACCTCCCCGAGCACGTTAATATCTTGGACCTGATCCTCGTCCCCACCGCTCAGCGCAACGTGTACGTCGTGGACCGCGCGCCCGCCCCGGCGTGACTCGCCGCACGCTGGCCCTCTTGGCGCTTGCGGCATGCGATGCCGGCACGGGGCCCCCGCCGCCCCAGGCCTCGAGCGTCCGCGCGCTCGCCGCCATCTACGGTGGGGGCGCGCTTACGGCCATCGTGGACGGTCGAACGATCGCGAGCGGGCTCGCGTTCGGGCAGCTAACGCGGAGCACCGCGCTTGTGCCGGGCGACCACACGCTCCTGATGGCTCCGTCGGACTCGACGCATACCCTGAGCCTCGTGTTCACGGCCGTGGCCGGCGTCGGTCTCACCGCGGTCGTGATCGACTCGACGGCGAGCGCCACCCGCATTATCGATCCCGTGCTCGTCTCCGACACGGGCGCGACGCCGGCGACAGACCGCGCCCGGCTCCGGCTCGCGGATTTCGCGGCCGCCGCGCTCCCCGTCGATGCCTACCGGAGCCAACCCGATAGCGCGGGCCTGCGCCTCACGGCCGCCCCTCTTGCGTTCCGCGCCGTGACACCATACGTCGATGGTGCGCCGGGGAGCTGGTCGGTCGTCCTCTCACACACGGGACGGACCGATACTATCCTCGCCACCGGGGCGCTCGCGCTCGCCGCGGGCCAGGCGGAGACGGTGGTCGTGCTCGACTCGAGCGCCGGCACCTTGACGTGGCGCGTCGTGCGAGACCGCGATTGACGAGGCGGGCCCGTGGGCCCGCGCCATTCCTGGCGTTTTGGATGAGTTGACCGGCGAACGCGAGCGGTGCTACGGGGTCGCGGTAACCGCGCGGCCGAGCAGGTAGCGTTCGACGAACACGATCGTCGCGTAGAACTGGAAATCCTGGTTGCCCTTCTTGCGGAACCCGTGTCCTTCGTCCTTCGCCATGAGATACCACACGGGCACGCCACGCCGCTTCAGAGCGGCCACCATCTGCTCTCCCTCCGACACGGGAACGCGCGGATCGTTCAGCCCGGCTACGACGAACAGCGGCTTGGTCACCTTCTCCACGTTGTTGAGGGGCGCCGTCCGCTCCATCCAGGCGCGCACCGTCGAGTCGCGCTCGTCCCCGTACTCGACGCGTCGTAGATCCTGGCGGTAGCCCGAGGTGTGCTCGAGAAAGGTCGCGAGGTTGGAGATGCCGACGACGTCGACGGCGCAGCACATCCGCGCGTCGTAGCGCGTGGCGGTCACGAGCGTCATGTGACCCCCGTAACTCCCGCCCATCACCAACACGTGATCGGCATCGAGATCGGGCCGCGTCCGGATCCAGTCGAACAGGGTGCCGATGTCCGCGTACGCGCCTTCGCGCAACACTCCGTTGTCGAGCTTGACGAAGGTCTTGCCATAGCCCGTCGAACCGCGAACGTTGGGATACAGGAGCGCGATCCCGAGTTCAGTCAACAGGAAGTTGGTGCGGCCGAGGAACCGGGGACGGGATTGGCCCTCGGGACCCCCGTGAATGTCCACGATCACCGGGCGGCGTCCGGCAAAGCGCGCCGGCGGACGGTAGAGGAACCCGGCGATCGAGCGTCCATCGAAGCTCGACCAGTGCACGAGCTCGGGCGTGCGCACGTCGGCGGTGGTGAACCCCGTCTCGCTCTCGGTCCAGCGCGTAAGCGTCCCGCGTGCCACGTCCACCGAATAGGCGTCCGCCGGCGCCCGGGCCGAGGTGAGCGAGAACGCGAGCTCCGACCCGCCGGGCCGCCAACGCAGATCGAAGATGAGCCCCGGCGGTAGCGTCGGGAGCTGGTGCTCCGCACCGGTCGCCGTGCTCACCACGTGCAGCACGCTCGCGCCGTCCTCGTTCGTGACGAAGGCAATCGAGCGGCCGTCGGGAGTGAGGTCGAACTCCTCCACGTCCCAGGGAATGCCGCTCGTGAGGAAGCGATACTGTTTTGTGGCGAGATCGAGGTAGGCGAGCCGCTTGAACTCCGAACCCCGATCCGTGGTGAGATAGAGGCCCTTCCCGTCACGGCTGAACCGCGCGGCACCGTACGCGACTGGGTCGCCCCCCGAATCCGGCGTGACCAGCGTTTTCGTCCCGGCCGCCACGTCTGCGAGCCAGAGGCGACCCTCGTTCACGGACCGGTACTCGGAGAGCAGGATGGCACGGTCGTCGGGCGACCAGTCGAGCGGACCGTATCCGCCACCTTGGAGCGCGAGCACCATCCGATCCGTCGTGCGGTCGCTCGGGTCGAGGATCCAGAGATCCAGATCGCGGCCGTCGCGCCGCGTGGACATGTAGGCATAGCGGTCCCCCCGGTGGGACCAGCTGCCTCCTACGTTCCGGGACTTGCCGTCGGTGAGGAGGGTGATTTCCCCCGTCGCGACCTCGAAGCGATACTTCTGAAAGAACTCCCCGCCCCCGACGTCCTTGGTGAAGATGATGTAGCGCCCGTCGGTCGGCTGGTACGACGCCCCGGACACGGGATCGGGGAAGAAGGTGAGCTGCGTGCGTTCGCCGCCGGGCGCGCGCACCCGGTGTAGCTGCGTCGCGTCGCCGAACCGCGTGCCGATGAGGATCTCGCGTCGGGTCGGGTGCCAGTCCCAGAAGGTCGCCTCGCGGTACTCGCCGTACGGGCGCGCCGCCTGAGCGACGGCGGCCGGAATGGGCGGAATGCCGTCGGTCACCAGGTTGTCGCTCGGCGCGACGACGCTCGATTGCGCGAGCACGGGCGCCGCGGCGACAGTAGCGAGAAGGACTCCGAGCGGTGCGATCCTGGGCATGGGCGCTCTCGAGCGGGGAAGGGTGCCCAAAGCTAGAGGCCACGGTGGCGTGTGGCGAGCGTCGCGTCTGGGGCTTCGAGGGGCGGCGACTACGGCACGGTCCGCCCACATCGCTCGCCGCCGACCGGCGGGTAGGGTAGCTTCTTGCGCGGCAGCGAACGGAGAGAACGAGTGACTGCCTATCGCTACCCCGAAAGTCACGTCTTCTACCGGAAACTCGGGCACTCCTATCCCCGCATCGTGCGCGGCGAAGGGTGCTACCTGTACGACGACACCGGGAAGCGCTACCTCGACGCCTGCGGCGGGGCCTTCGTCGCGAACCTCGGCCACTCGAATCCCGCCGTCGCCCAGGCGCTCGAACGCCAGGGCCGCCAGTTTGGCTACCTCTCGGGCACCGCCTTCACCCACGAGCCGGTGGAGGCGCTGGCCGCCGAACTCGCGGAGACCCTGCCCGGAGACCTGGATAAGCTCTACTTCCTGTCGTCGGGGTCTGAGGCCGTCGAGGCGGCCTTAAAGCTCGCTCGACAGTACTGGGTCGAGCGGGGCCGACCGGCGAAGCATCACATCATCGCCCTGGCGCCCGCGTATCACGGCAATACGCTGCTCGCCCTGTCGGCCTCGGCTCGCGAGCACTACCGGGCGTTCTACCGCGAGTGGCTCGTGGACGTGCACCGTATCCCGGCCCCCTACCCCTACCGTTGCCCCTGCCGTGGGATGGACGGCCGCTGCCCGATTTGTAGCGGCGCCGCGCTCGAAGAGGCCCTCGCGCGACTCGGCGCGGATCGCGTGGCCGCCTTCATCGCGGAGCCCGTTGGTGGCTCGTCCACGGGCGCGTCCACGCCCCGCGCGGACTACTTCCGTACGATCCGCGACATTTGCGACCGCCACGACGTGCTGTTCATCGCGGACGAAATCCTGTGCGGCGCGGGGCGCACGGGGACGTGGTGGGCGATCGAACCGTACGGCGCCGTGCCCGACCTGATGACCCTGGGAAAAGGGATTTCCGGCGGCTACGCTGCCCTGTCCGCCGTCGCCGCCCCCGAGCGGGTGGTCGACGTGATCGCGAACGGCTCCGGGAGCTTCATGCACGCCCAGACCTTCTCGCACCATCCGGTCGCCTGCGCCGCGGGCCTCGCAGCCGTGCGGCACCTGAAGGCACACAATCTGGTTGGGCGCGCGGCCGAAGTGGGGCGCGTGTTTCAACGGCGCCTCGCCGCGCTCGGCGAGCTGCCGCATGTGGGCGACGTGCGGGGGCGAGGACTCCTCGCGGGCGTCGAGTTCGTGGACGACAAGACGACCCGGGCACCCTTGCCTCGCGCCGTCAAGTTCGCCGAAGCGTTCACGGACGCCGCCCACGAGGCCGGCCTCGTGGTTTGGCCGAACATCGGTCACGCCGACGGGACGAACGGCGACCTCGTGATGCTCGCGCCCCCGTTCAT
>DATLKW010000385.1:0-4998 GCA_035538175.1 Gemmatimonadales bacterium
ATGCGAACGCGCGCTATTTCCGCGACCGGTTACTCGGGCTCGGCTTCAAGCCCCTCCCCGGCGAGACGCCCATCGTGCCCGTCATTCTGGGCGAGACCGCCAAGGCGATCCGGATGAGCGAGCTGTTGCTCGACGCGGGGGTGTTCGTGACGGGGTTCGGTTATCCGGTCGTCCCTCAGGGCCACGCCCGGATTCGCTGCCAACTCTCGGCCGGGCACACGCAAGAGGACCTCGATTTTGCGCTCGCCGCGTTCAAGCGTGTGGGGACCACGTTGGGCCTGATTTAGGGCCGACTTCGGTAAATCTTCGGTAATCTGGCCGCAGGTACGCTCACTCCACCTTCAAGTACTTTCAAGGTTCAGAGGCTTAAAGCGAAGGGGTATCGCGTTTTCCAACCAAACTCCCTATTTTGGGTGGCGTTTTTTCCACCGATCTGATCTGGGAGTCGTCCCATGCGGGTAGTTCTCGGAATCGGCGCGCTGCTTACCGGCGTGGTGGGGGCGCTGCCTGCGCAGCACGCTCACCAGCTCGAGTTCGGCGGCTACGGCGCATACACGCGCTACGACCCGGCCTTCCAGCTCGTCAATCAGGTGGGCGGAGGGGGTCGGCTCGGCTTCTGGCTCAACGATTTCTTGGGCCTCGAAGTTGACGGCAACGTCGCCTACCCCAAGACCAAGGCCGGGTCCACGGTGGCCCCCGGCCTCGACCACACCCAAACGCGGTTCGGCAGTGCCAGCCTGGTGATCAACTCCGGGGGCAACCTCTACCTCCTCGGCGGCTACTCGAAGCTCGACATGGGCGTCAACGCCCCCTACAACTTCGCCCTCGACGCCTTCCACGGCGGCATCGGAGACCGGGTCTTCTTTAGCAATCGGCTCGCGTTGCGGTTCGAGGCACGCGGCTACTATGCGCCGAAAAACTGTTGTATCAACGGCCAGGCCGTGACGTTCGTGACCGGGTCCGTGGGTCTGTCGTACTTCCTCTTCGGTGCCCATGGCCCAGAAGCGGCGCCCGAAATGCCGAAGGCCCGCCGGGACTCGATCCTCGCCGCCGGGGGGACACCGCCTCCAGTCGAGCGGCCGACCTACACCGTCGCCTACGAGGGCACGGCCGAACATGCCCACCAGATCGAGCTCGGGGCGTTCGGCACCTACACGCGGTACGACCATCTCTTCTACCTGAACAACCAATTCGGCGCCGGTGGCCGCCTGGCCTATTTCTTCAACGAGTTCCTGGGCCTCGAGTTCGACGCGCACGTCTCGCGTCCGACCCCGACTGCCGGGGGCGCCGCGACCCAGGTGCGGTTTGGCAGTGCGAGCCTCGTAATCAACGGGGGAACCGGGCGCAACGTGCTGTACGTGCTGGGGGGGTATTCGCGCCTCGACATGGGCGTGAATCCGCCCTACAACTTCGCGCTCCACGCGGCCCATGGTGGCATCGGGGATCGGATCTTCCTCACCGACCGGCTCGCCCTGCGGCTCGAAGCCCGGGCGTATTACGCGCCGTCGAGCTGCTGTTTGACCCCGAATTGGGTGGGCCACGTGACCGGCTCGGCGGGCCTCTCCTACTTCTTCTTCGGGGCGCATCCCACCGCCGAGGTCCCGCAGCCCGAGATCCCGAAGGCGCGGCGCGACTCGATCCTGGCGGCCGGCGGCCGGCTGCCCGAAGCGCCACCCCCGCCCCGGGGCGGGCCGAGCTTCGAGCAGCGGGTGAGCGACTGGCAGCACAAGTGGTACTGGGGGGGCCAGGCCGGTGTGCTCGTCTTCAAGACCAACACCGACCCGTACTCCTTCGAGCCGACCTTCGGCGGCCACTGGCTCGTCACGAGCAAGAAGACCGCGCTGTACGCGGCCTACGAGGAGTCGATCTTCCTCAGCGCGCGGCACGCCACCGCGATCGATCCGACCGGTGGGATCAATCCGGGCAACGTCCAGTTCAACAACTTGCGGCGCATCATGATCGGCGTGCTCGCCTTCCCCGCCCAGCTGCGCGTCGAGCCCTTTGCGGGTGGCGGGTTCGCGATCATGGAGGCGCTGAACGTCCAGACCGCCTGTAGCGCCACCTGCAGTTTCGCGCAGGCCACGCAGTTCCAGCAGGAGGCGCAGGACGCAGCCACGAAGGCGTTTTTCTGGTGGATGGGCGGCATCGACATCAAGCAGGGCCGGCTCGCGCTGTACGGCCACTACATCCTCACCTCGTCCTCGGCGAGCTTCCTGATCCAGGGAACGACGCACACCTTCCAGGGCGGGATTCGCTACTCCTTCGGGAGCGCCAAGGAGAGCATCACGGAGCGCTACTAAGCAGCCGCAGGAAGTTCTCGCCCAAGATTTTACGCACCTCGGCGTCCGTATAGCCCCGGGCTGCGAGCGCCCGCACCAGGTCGGGGAGCGACGCTGCGTCCTTCATCGGCCGCGGCAGGACGCTGATGCCGTCGAAATCCGAACCCAGGCCGACGTGGTCGATCCCCATTACCTGCACAGCGTGGCCGATGTGATCCACTAGGCGGTCGATCGGTGGCACGTCGAGGCTGGCGGCCGCTGCTCCCACGAACTGGTCCACGGCGAACGCCGACTCCCCCGGTCGACCGCGGTAGCGCGCGCGGATCGAGTCCGTTTGGGGTTTCAGGCGTCGGCGCAGGTCCTCGTACGCGTGGCGGAAGGGTTCGTCCAAGAAGACGGGGTAGAAGTTGATGCCGACGACCCCACCGTGTTGCGCGATCGCCCGCAGTTGGTCGTCGCTCAGGTTGCGGGGGTGGTGCGCGAGGGCGCGGCACGCGGAGTGGGACGCGATGACCGGCCGGGTCGACGTGGCGATCACGTCCCAGAAGGTCCGGTCGGAAACGTGGGAGACATCGACGAGCATGCCCAGCTCGTTCATGCGCCGCACGACCCGTCGCCCGAAGGCGCTGAGTCCGCCGCTGCGTTTGGGATCGGTCGAGGACCCCGCCCAGTCGTTCCCGTTGTTCCAGGTCAGGGTCAGGTAGCGCACGCCGAGGCGGTACAGCGAGTCGAGCTTCGTGAGCGAGTTCTCGATCGCATGGCCTCCCTCGACGCCGAGCAGCGCCGCGACGTGTCCCCGGCCCGCGGCGGCCCGCACGTCGTCGGCCGACGTGGCGAGCTCTACCTCGGGGTTCGTGTCGGCGAGCGTGCGCACCCCGCCGATCAGGGCCAGCGCGCGCCCGAAGGCGGTGCCGGGACCGTAGCGCGCGTCCACCCAAATCGAGAAAAAGGCGGCCGTCAGCCCACCCTCCTTCATCCGGGGCACGTCGACGTGCCCGTCGGGGAGCCGCGCCGTGATGTCCGTGCGCATGTCGAGCATCCGCTGCGGAGTGTCAATGTGGCCGTCCACGACGATGGGGCGCTGCAGCATGAGGAGCAGGCCTAGCGGGAGACCCATGGGGAGCCTTCGATCGCGAAACGCAGGGGCCAATCGACCGCGCGGGTGATGCCCACGCGCGGTGTCACGATGATGGCAGGACGCTGTCGTGGTCGCGCACGCACGATCCGGAGCCGGCCGCGAGTGAGCGGCACGCCGTCTTCGCGGCCCGTCACGCCGAGCGCCTGGCAGAGTTTCGCCGGCCCCGAGCACAGCTCGCGATCGGGCACGCCGTGACGGCGGCGGCGCATGGTGGCGAGGCCCTGCAGGGGTTCCAGGGCGCGGATCAAGACGGCGGCGGGAAATCCGGCCCGCTCGGTGACGGCATTGAGGCACCAGTGCATGCCGTAGGTGAAGTAGACGTAGGCCGTGCCTGGGGCTTCGAACAAGGTGGCGTTGCGGCGGGTGCGTCGCGCCCGGTAACCGTGGCACGCCGGATCGTCGGGGCCCACGTACGCTTCCGTTTCGACGATCCGTCCCGCCGTCGCTCGGCCGCCCACGACGCTCACCACCACCTGCCCCAAAAGCCGACGCGCGACCTCGGGAGTGGGTCGCGCGTAAAACGAGGCCGGAAGCGCGCTGCGGGTCACTCGCCGCCGGTGAGTCCGCGCTTCACTCTGGACCAGAACGATTCGTTCCCGCCCCCACCGCCGCCCTCACCCCCACCGCTTTCCCGCTCACTCTCCCCACCCCCACTCTGCTCCTCGCGCTGCGCGGGGCTCTTGGGCGGGAGTAGGGGCGTTGCTACCCTGTCGGCGCGTGGCCGCGGCGGTTCCGCTGCCGCGCGACTCGGCCCGGCGGCATCGCGGTCGCGAGCCTCACCCCGCTCGCCGTTTCCGCCTCGCCCCCGGCCCCCCCTTCCCCGTCCGCCCCGACGTCCGCGGCCACCGCGGCCGCCCCGTCCCGCCCGGCTCCGCTCCCCCCCTTCCCGCCGCTCTTCGTCCTCCGAGGGTTCGGCCCGTCGGGCGATGTCGTAGGGCGGCGGCTCAGGTGCGGGCGGCTTCGGCGTCACGAGCTCGATGCGGCGCTGGAAGTTGGGGTCCACCTCGACCACGCCGATTTTGGGGACGTCAGGGGAGGCCACCCGCGGACCGCGCGACCCACGCCGGAAGCGCGCGCTGCGCGACGGGACCCCCCCCGTCGGCTGGGCGGCCGGCCGCATCGAGGGAGGGGCGGACGACTCGGGCATCGGCGGATCGAGGGCCTCGTCCGCGTCAGTGACGGCGGCCGGCTCTCGCGCGGGCGGTGCGCTCTCGCGCACCTTCACCGTATAAGCGCCGTCCTCATCCTTCCCCAGGTCGATCAACTCGCGGTCGTGCGCCTGCCGGAGGAGCCGCTGGACCTGGGCCGGTTCCACGGGCGCCTTGTCGCCACTGATCTCGGCCATCGCGGCGCCCAAGTCCTCGGCCCTCACGGGATGGGACTCCCCACCCAAGCGGCCCAGGGCCTGTTTGATGAGCCCCACGGCCCCGTCGAGCGAAAAGGCCGTGCGCCGCTCTTCGCGCTCGCTGGGGGGAGCCTCTCCGGCATCGGCGCGTTCTTGGGCCTCGCCGCCAGCGGCCGCCGCGGCGCTGCCGCCGCGCCGGCTGCGGCCGCCACCCACGGCCCGCTCGCGCGACCGGG
>DATLKW010000386.1:0-3088 GCA_035538175.1 Gemmatimonadales bacterium
CGGTCGTGCATGCGCTCGCCTGATGGGCGGGATCTCTCGCTCGGCGGCGTGTATCGCGAGATCATCGCGCCCTCCCGCCTCGTCTTCACCCACGCCTGGGATGATACCGATGGCAACCTCGGTCACGAAACAGTGGTGACGGTGACCCTCGTGGAGCACGCCGGCAAGACGAGGCTCACGTTTCATCAGGCATACTTCTCGTCGGTGGAGTCGCGCGACGGCCACCGGGGCGGCTGGAACGAGTGCTTGGACAAGCTCCGCGCGCATTTGGCGGCGGACCTCCCTGCCGGTACGACGAGTCTCGGGTCGGAGGGCTGATGCCTCCCTGAGCGTCAGGGATCGCGAAAACATCCGGACAGAGCGGTCCGCGCCGTGGGCGCAGTGATGTCGATATCCTAGGCACTCATTCGACGTTAGGGGGCGAGGGAGGCCCAATTCGCCCGGCGAAGAGGAGTGGACACCGCATGCGACACCTGATCATGAATGCCGATTCCCACCGAGCGGCCCGCCGCGCCGTCGATTTCTCGACCGCTCATTCGACTGAAAGGGGGCCCAGTCGAGATGGTCTGCTCAGCTTGGCGTTCGGGCCCGACGAAAGAGGGGACGGCGATGTGGCTCGTGATGGAGTCCGCTAGCGGAGCAGCGATCGTTCGGCGCACTGACGACCCCGTGTGGGCGTTGCGTGACGCGGTTGAGGGGATTTGGCGAGCGGTGGAGCGAGCCTCGGTGCGGAGGGGCGTTGGGGTGCCCCGGGGGACGCGTGCGGTTCTCGCGCGACGCGAGTTGGTGCAGCGCGAAGCGCGGGCCCTCAGGGCGGTCATTCGCCGTGGCATCGATTCTGGTGCATTTTGGCCTTGGTGCCCGCGCTGGGCCGTCGAGCGGCTGCCATTCGCCATCGTCGCTGGCGGGTGCGCGCATTGGGTGTTCGGGCTGGCGCGGGCGCCATCGCTGCGAGTGAGTACGGCCGTGACCGCCGCCTTGGAGATTCTACGACCGGCGGCGCCGGCACCCGACGCCGTCGGTATACGAGAAAGGAATGGTGATCGATGAGCGGTGTACGGGTTCTGGTGGGGACACGCAAGGGCGCGTTCGTCCTGACAGCGGACGGTAAGCGCACTCGATGGGACGTCAGCGGCCCGCAGTTCGCGGGGTGGGAGGTCTATCACATGAAGGGGTCGCCCGCCGACCCGAACCGTCTGTACGCGTCGCAATCGAGCGGCTGGTTCGGGCAGGTCATCCAGCGCTCCTGCGACGGCGGTAAGACGTGGGAGGCACCCGGAGGGGGGATCACGACCGCGCCCGGCGGCATGCCCGCCGGCGAGAGCAACAAGTTCGTGTACGACACGACCGCGGGGACCGGCAAGCCCCTCACCACGCACCAGTGGTACGACGGCACGCAGCATCCCTGGGAGTTCAAGCGCGTGTGGCACCTCGAGCCCTCGCTCGCGGATCCGGACACGGTGTATGCCGGCGTGGAGGATGCGGCGCTGTTCCGATCGACCGACGGCGCCAAAACGTGGCAGGAGCTCGCTGGGCTGCGCGGTCACGGGACGGGCCCCCAGTGGCAGCCGGGCGCCGGCGGGATGTGCCTCCATACGATCCTCGTCGATCCGACGAACCCCCGCCGGATCTACGTCGCCATTTCGGCCGCGGGTGCCTTCCGTTCCGACGACGCCGGGCAGACGTGGAAGCCCATCAACCGGGGGCTGCACTCGCAGTTCCTCCCCTACCCGACAGCCGAGATCGGCCACTGCGTGCACCGCCTCGCGCTCCATCGCTCTCGTCCCGGCCTCTTGTTCATGCAGAAGCACTGGGACGTCATGCGCTCCGACGACGCCGGCGACTCCTGGCGGGAGGTAAGTGGCAATCTCCCGACGGACTTTGGGTTCGTGATCGACGTCCACGCCCACGAGCCGGAAACCGTGTACGTCCTCCCCATCAAGAGCGATGCGGAGCATTTCGTGCCCGAGGGCAAGCTGCGCGTGTACCGCAGCAAGCGGGGTGGCACTGAGTGGGAAGCGCTCACCAAGGGATTGCCGCAGCGCGACTGTTACGTGAACGTGTTGCGCGACGCGATGGCGGTGGACGCGCTCGACCCCTGCGGCGTGTACTTCGGCACGACGGGCGGGCAGGTATACGCGTCGGCCGACGCGGGGGACAGCTGGGCGCCGATCGTGCGCGACCTGCCGGCCGTGCTGTCGGTCGAGGTCCAGACGCTCGCATGATCCGGGTGGTGCTCCCACCCCATCTCCGAACCCTGGCCCGCCTCACGGGGGAGCTCCAGCTGGACGTCCCAGGACCCGTCACGCGCGCGACGATCCTCGACGCCCTCGAGGCCCGCTATCCCATGCTGCGGGGGACGATCCGGGACCACGTTACCGCTCAGCGCCGGCCGTTCCTGCGGTTCTTCGCGTGCGAGCGCGATTTGACCCATGAGCCGGCCGACGCGCCACTCCCCGAGGCCGTGGTATCGGGGGCGGAGCCGTTTCTCGTCATCGGAGCGATCGCGGGCGGCTAGGGTCGGCGCGCCGGCCGTCGATTTCATGCTCCCTCCTTCGTCGCTAGCAGGGAGGGACGCCCCAGCGATTCCGCAAGCGGAGGGTTCCGATGCGCTTCCTGAGCGTGTACAAGACAAGGGAGAGAGCCACTCCCCCGAACCCGGAAGAAATGGAGAGGATGGGTAAGCTGATCGCCGAGGGGGTGCAGGCCGGCTTCCTCCTCGGCGTGGAGGGCTGCCTGCCGAGCGCGATGGGGGCGCGCGTGCGCCTCGCCAACGACGCGGTGACCGTCACCGACGGCCCATTCACCGAATCGAAGGAAGTGATCGGTGGCCTCGCGCTCCTCAAAGCGAACTCGAAGGCGGAGGCGATCGAATTGGTGAAGCAATTCCTCCGGGTGGCCGGTGAGGGGGAGTGCGAACTGCGGCAGCTCTACGAAGCGACCTCCACATGAGCCGCTCCGCCGCGCCGACCGCGCCCGATCCCCGCCAGGTGATCGAGGCGGTCTGGCGGATCGAGTCGGCGAAGGTGATTGCCCGTCTCACGCGGATGGTTGGTGAGGTCGGTCTCGCCGAAGACCTCGCCCAGGA
>DATLKW010000387.1:0-5873 GCA_035538175.1 Gemmatimonadales bacterium
GTCATCGCGTCGATCCGGGCCGCGAACTCGAGCGCGCGCTCGGCCAGGTTCTCCGCGATGTAATACAGGATCTGCCCGCGCATATGACCACTCGCCCGGCTCCATCCGCTCGCGGCCGCGTGCGCCGCTTCGACGGCGTTCCGGATGTCCTTGCGGTTGCCCTCCGCCACCTCGGCCAGCAGCGCGCCACCCGGACCTGCGATCCCGCGGCTGTACCCCTGGTCCGGCCGGACCTGCGCTCCGCCAATGAACAACTTGTACGTGCGGTCGATCGCCGGACGCGCGGCTCCCGACCCCGTGGCGGCGCCACCCTTGGCGGCCCGCGCCCGCGCGGGCCCCCGGCTCTCGGAGGCCCGCGTCGCACTGTCCTTCCGCGGCGCGGGCGTCAGATACTCCCACATCCCCTCCCGCCCGCCTTCGCGCCCGAACCCCGACTCCCGGTAGCCCCCGAACCCTGACGCTGCGTCGAACAGGTTCGTGCAATTGATCCACACGACCCCGGCCTTGATCTTCGGCGCGACGTCGAGCGCGAGGTTGATGTTCTCCGTCCACACACTCGCCGCTAACCCGTAGGGCGTGTTGTTGGCGAGCTCGACCGCCTCGGCCGGGGTGCGGAACGCCATCGACACGAGGACGGGACCGAAGATCTCCACCTGCGCGATCGTGGCCGCAGGGGCGACGTTCGTGAACAGGGTGGGCGGGTAGAAATACCCGTCCGTCGGACACGCCCAGGTCGGCTGCCACATCGTGGCCCCTTCCTCGACGCCTCGCTCCACGAGCGTCCGGATGCGCTCGAGTTGCACGGGGGCGACGATCGCCCCCATGTCGACCGCTTTGTCGAGCGGTGGCCCGACGCGCAACTTCTCCATCCGCGCCTGCAACTTCGCGAGCAAACGGTCGGCAACCCCCTCGTGCACGAGGAGCCGCGACCCGGCGCAACACACCTGCCCCTGGTTGAACCAGATCGCGTCCACCACGCCTTCCACCACGCTGTCCACGTCGGCGTCGTCGAACACGATGAACGGGCTCTTGCCGCCGAGCTCGAGCGACAGCTTCTTACCCGATCCCGCGGTGGCCTTGCGGATGAGCCGCCCCACTTCGGTGGAACCGGTGAACGCGATCTTGTCGACATCGGCGTGCGCCACGAGCAACTCCCCGGTGCGGCCGTCGCCCGTCACGACGTTGAGCACTCCGGGCGGCAACCCCGCCTCGTGGGCCAGCTCGGCGAAACACAGCGCGGTCAACGGCGTGAACTCCGCCGGCTTCAACACCACGGTGTTCCCGGCGGCGAGCGCCGGCGCGACCTTCCACGCCACCATGAGCAGCGGGAAGTTCCACGGAATGATCTGGCCCACGACGCCGACGGGGCCGTACCCGGCGAACTCCGAGCCGGCGAGCTGCGCCCAGCCCGCGTGATGGTAGAAGTGCCGGGCGACGAGCGGGATGTCGAGATCGCGCGTCTCGCGAATGGACTTGCCGTTGTCGAGACTCTCGAGCACCGCGAGCAGCCGGGAGTGGCGCTGTACGGCGCGGGCGAGTGCGTAGAGGTGGCGCGCCCGGGCGTGACCCGACAGGGCGCTCCACGCGGGGAACGCCCGCCGCGCGGCGGCGACCGCCGCGTCCACATCCGGCGCGCCCGCCTGCGTGACGCGAGCGAGCCGGGCGGTCGTGGCCGGGTTCGTGACGTCGAAGCCGTCCCCTGACTTCGCCTCGGTCCAGCGCCCGCCGATGAACAGCCCGAAGCGGCCCTCGTGCCGCGCGATCCACTCGAGCGCCGGTTTGGCACTCTCGGGCGCCGGACCGTAGGCCATCGTCTCGAAGATCTCGCTCACGGTCGTCATGCCCGTCTCCCCACTGACCCCGACGGCGCCTCCCCGACGGCGACGCTCATACCATCGGGTGCCGGTACGCGGCCGAGTAGCGGCCGGTCACGAAGTGTTCGAGTTGGCGTTCGATGTCCGTGAGCAGCGCGGAAGCGCCGAGCCGAAACAGATTGGCCCGCAGCCAGCGATCGCCCAGTTCCTCCTTCATCAGGATCAGCCACTCGAGCGCTTGTTTCGCCTTGCGGATCCCGCCCGCCGGCTTGAAACCGACCGCGTAGCCCGTGCGCTCCTCGTAGTCCCGGATTTGCCGGGTCATCACCACTCCGACCGGGAGCGTGGCGTTGACGGCTTCCTTCCCCGTGGAGGTCTTGATGAAGTCGGCGCCCGCCATCAACGCGACTTGGCTGGCCCGCGCGACCGTGGTTAACGTCGCCAGATCCCCGGTGCCGAGGATGACTTTCATGAGGGCGCTGTCCGAGGCCTCGCGGAACGCCCGGATTTCGTCGTAGAGCGCCTCCCAGTTCCCCGCGAGCGCGTGCGCCCGGGTGATCACGACGTCGATCTCCCGCGCTCCCGCCGCGACCGACGCGCGGATCTCTTCGAGCCGCTGGGGCAGGGGATTGAGCCCAGCCGGAAACCCGGTCGAGACGGCCGCCACGGGGATCGGCGATCCGGCAAGCGCCTCGACGGCGACCGGCACGAACGCGTGGTAGACGCACACGGCCCCCACGGTGAGGCCGAGGTCTGCGACGCCCAAGGCCTCGAGCAGCTCGCGGCGCACGGGATGCCGCGCCTTGGCGGCGAGGCGCCGCACGTTCGTCGCGGTGTCGTCACCCTGCAGCGTCGTCAGGTCGATGCACGTGATGGCGCGGAGGAGCCACGCGGCCTGCCATTCCTTCTTGACGGTGCGGCGCGTGGGGAGCGTGGCGGCGCGGCGTTCGACGGCGCTGCGGTTGACGCGCAGCGAGCGCACGAGGTCCAAGTCGAGCGCGACGCCGGGGTTGCGCTCGAGCTGCGGTACGACACGGAGCGGCCGCTCAGACACCGCAGCCCCCGTCACCGTGCCCCCAGCCGGTGACGGGCGCTCGTACCGCCGCTTGGTCTCCATGTGCTGCTCTAATCTACGACGGCCGCTCGTGCTTCGTCGTGTCCTTCTCGGCCTTGCGCTCACGCGGCTGCCGCTGCTCGCCCTCGGGCCGGCGCTCGGGTGGGGTGGGCTGCCGGGAGGGCTCGGCCCGCTCGCGGTCGGGGGCCGGCGCGGGTCGCGCCTGCTCCCGCGGCGGAGGCGGTGCGGCACGCCCCTGGTCGCGCGGTGCGGGCGGCGTGCCTTGCCCCTCGTCGTGAGGCGCGGCTCGCGGAGCTTGCGCCGCATCGCGTCGCGGTGACGGCGCCGGTCGGCCTGCGTCACGCGGAGCCGGTCGGGCTGCTCCACCATCGTCGCGCGGCGCGGGCGGTACGGGTCGTCCCTCGTCGCGTGGAGGCCGGTTGGGTCGCCCCTCGTCCCGGGCAGGCCGGTCGGGTCGCGCCTCATCGCGCGGTCGAGCCGGTCGCGCCTGGCCTTGGGATGGGCTCGCGCCGGGCTGGGTTGGGGCGGGGGACGGCCGCGCCTGGTCCTGCCGGGGGGAACCGCGCCGCTCCTCGGGACGCGGCGTCGCAACGGGAGCGGCGACGACCCTCACCCCCGGCAGCCCGTCCCGTACCGGTCGCAGAGTCTGCGGCGCCCCCGCCTCCGCACCGGGCGTCGGCACGGCGGACCGGACTAACGGCTGGGTGTTCACCATCGGCGTGCGCGCCCGCACGGCCGCGAGCCCCGCCTGGTCCAGCGGCCGACCGGGATGAGCGCGCAGCGCCGCCTCGCGCGCCGCGAACGGCACGAGCGGTGGCGGCGGCTGCCGCTGGACCACGACCTCCCGAGTGGCCACGCTCGCGGGCGGGCGCGGAACGGGACTGAGGGTGGGTTGCCCGACGACGCTCTGCCGGGTCGGCGCGGCAGGGGCGGCGGCGCCCACCACCTGGACGTTCTCGAGCCGCTCGCGCGGCACCACGAGGACCCCGGTGTTCACCGGACGCGACGCCACGAAGGTCTGCTGCGACACGACGGTGACGCCGTCCGGCGCGTGACGATTCCGGTAGTCGATGTTCGTCACGTTGGTGTTGTTGGTGACGTTCGTGACGTTGGTGACGTTCGTGATGTTGGTGACGTTCGTGACATTCGTGACGTTCACGTTCTGCACGTACGTATTGGTGACGTGATAGGCGGGGATGTAGGGCTCCTCGGGCGCGAGCGGGAACCAGCCCACGCCCCCGCCGCCGCCGATCCCGATCGACACACTCCAGTTGCGCCCGCCCACGAAGGCCACGAGCGCTGGCGCGTACACCGGTCGTGCGACCACGCGGCCCGGCACCCACGCCCAATACCCGTCCGCGTACACCCAGCGACCGTAGTGGAACGGCGCGAACCCCCACGTGGCGTCGTCCACCCAGGTCCAGCCCCACGGCTCCACCCACGCCCAGTGCCCATAGCGATACGGGGCCCACCCCGCGACCACCGCGCGCGGGACCCACACCGCCCCGTAAGCGGGCGTGTCGCGCCACTCGCCGTAATCGTCCAGGTCCTCGTAGCCGATCACGCCGCGCGAGACGTAGCGCGCCGAGCGCGAGTCGTCCCAGCGGCGGTCCCGGCTCGTGCACCAGTCCTCCCAGTCATCAGGACTAATGGCATCCCGGACGTCGTAACTCGGAGCATCCCTGCCCACCACCACCGCCGTCTGCTGGGGCCGCACCGGAAAAGCAGACCCCGCCGCCGTGACCTCGGCTTCGCCGCGCCGGACGGTGACGGAGATCGAGTCGCCGGTCGAATCGACATCCACGCGGTACACGCCCGGCCGGAGTAGCGACACCGCGCCACGCGGGGTGTCGATCTCGAGACTCTCGTCCTCGCCCAGATCGCGCACCCGCACGTTCAGCGACCCTTGCGCGAGCCGCACCTGCACGGTCCGATCGTCGAGCGCCAGGAACCCGAACGCCGTCTGCGGCGCCAAGCGGAAGGCGCTCGAGCCGACTGTGATCTCGGCACGCGCGTCGTTGTCGGTCCAGAGATGGTCGCCGTTGTGCAGAGGGTAGTTGACGGTGGCCGCCGCCCAATCATCCACGTCGCCCGGTCGGAACGAAACCGACCCGGCGAGATAGCTCAGCCGACCGACCCGGCTCGGTGGATCGCGATCCCGGTCGGGCCGGGGAGGCCGGTCCCCACCCTGGAAGGCCGGGAACACGGCGAGGAAGAGCAACGGGCACAGAGAGCGGGCGGCTTTCATCCGGATCCTCACGGAACGGGGGCTGGCGCCTCGAACCACGTTCCTCTACGACTGGGGCGACCACCCTACGTTAAGGTGTCCGGTCGCTACGACCAAATTTCAGCCTCGAGGGACTCAAAGGCGTGCCCGCGGGGACCGCCTGGCCGCGGTCCCACCCACGACTGGCCTGGGTTACGAGAGCCGCCAAGCGCTAGAAGAGCCGGTCGGAACACACCGGCGATTGCGGTCCAACTGCCTCCCGCCGGTGCAGAGCAGGGTGAGGGCAACCCAAGCCGACGACGGTGAGCGCGACGGTCCGCAGACCTACGCTCATCATCCCGGTTAGCCAACACGTCGTCCCCGCTGGTTACAGAAGCGGTGCCGACATCCTCGCCAACACTATCATAATGTTCAGTGCCCTCGCGACGCGCTCCCGCGTTCCGAGCCAGAGGAGTTACGATGACCGCCACCTCGCAAGACCGACCTCTCAACCCCGGCGCTTCCGGGTTCGGGCTCCCGTACCTGGCGCTCGGGCTCGTCGTTGTCGGCATCCTCAACCTCCTATCGGGCGCTTTCGCTCATCAATGGCAGTCCGTCCCAGCAGGGGTGCCGGGACACGCGGCGCTCGAGCGGGCATCGGGCCTCGTCCTGCTCGCATGTGGCGCAGCGCTCTTGTCGAGGCGCGCTACCCTAATTGCGTCCCGCGTGCTCTTTGGGTACTTGCTGCTCTGGATCGTGCTGCTCAGAGTGCCGCCTG
>DATLKW010000388.1:0-7743 GCA_035538175.1 Gemmatimonadales bacterium
GTCCCCCGTGCGTGTGGCCGGAGAGTTGCAGGTCGAAGCCGAGCGTCCGGGCGGCGTACGCGCTCCGCGGCTGATGGGCGAGTAGCACGCGGACGTCGCTTGCCGGCGCGCCCGACACGGCCCGGGCGGCATCGGACCCGCGACCGGGGTCCTGTCTCGTCCCCGACGGATCGGTGACGCCCGCGAGGAGCAGGCGGCCGGAGCCGCGCTGGAGCATCTGATGGGCGTTCGCCAGGACGCGGAAGCCCAAGCGTTCGAGCTCGCGCATCCAGCCCGCCGCGTCCCAGTAGTACTCGTGGTTCCCCGTTACGAAGTACTTCCCAAGCGGGGCCGAGAGGTCCGCGAGAGGGGCGACCTCGTCGCGCAGCGCCCGGGGAAAGCCATCCGCCACGTCGCCCGTCAGGGCGACGAGGTCGGGTGCGAGATCGTTCGTGATGCGGACGACGCGCTCCACGAAGTTGCGTTTGAGCGTCGGGCCGACGTGGAGGTCCGAGAGCTGCACGATGCGCAGCCCTTCGAGGTCAGGGGGGAGCCGTGCGATCGGCACCCGCACCCGCACCACGCCGGGGCGCCGCGCGCGCCAGACCCCCGCCAGGAGCACCGCGAGCGCCGCGCCCACGACCCCCGCCGCGAAGCCCCCCGGCCCGAGCCACGCCCGCACATGGAGGACGTCGGCCGCGACAACGAACACGATCAAGAGCGACGAGAGGCCTACGCCGGTGAAGCCCACCCATTCGAGCGCCGCGGCCCCCGGCCGCTCCGGCGCGCGTCGCGACCAGAGAGCGGCAAAGGCAGCGAGCGGCGCGACGGCGAGCAACGCGATCGCCGCCCACCCCGCGACGCGGCCCGCCAGGCCGACCGGGGCGTGGGCAAGCAGGCGCTCGCCCACGTAGCCGTGGAGCGCCGCCCAGACGGACCAGATGACGAGGAGCCGCCGGGCCACGCTTAGTCCGCGGGGACCTCGGCAGGGGCCGTTTCAGGCGCCCCAGTCCAGCGCTGCACCAGGCGGCCCACCCAGCTCCCGAAGTCGTCCAAATACGTGTAGACCACAGGGACCACGACGAGCGTGAGCAGTGTGGACGTGATGAGCCCGCCGATCACGGCGTGGGCCATGGGGGCGCGGAACTCGGACCCCGCTCCCAGCGCGAGGGCCGTGGGGAGCATGCCGAAGATCATCGCGAGGGTCGTCATCACGATCGGACGCAAGCGCAACTCGCCCGCGTCGATCAGCGCTTCGCGCCGATCGCGCCCGCTGGCGCGCGCCTGGTTCGCGAAATCGATCAGCAGGATCGCGTTCTTCGTCACCAGGCCCATCAACATGATGACGCCGATCATGCTCATGATGTTGAACGTGCCGCGCGTGACCATCAGCCCGAGCATCACCCCGATGAGCGACAGGGGCAGGGAGAGCATGATCGCGAGCGGCTGCAGGAAGCTCCCGAACTGGGAGGCGAGGATTAAGTAGATGAAGACGATCGCGAGCGTCAGGGACTCGAGGATGTACCCCACCGTCTCCATGAAATCCTTCTGCTCCCCGCCGAAGTCCAACCGGTAGCCCGGCGGGAGCTCGAGCCGCGCGAGCCGGGCCTTCACGTCGGCCGTGACGTCGGTGAGCGGCCGGCCCTGGTAGTTCCCTTCGATCGTCGCGACGCGATCGAGATCGAGGCGCTTGATCTCGCTCGGGGCCCCGGAGAGCCGGATACTCGCCACCTGGGCGAGGGGCACCATCACGGGCGACCCCGTGCGCGCGTCGAGCCGGCTCGACGGCACCGGAATCCGGGCCAAGTCGGTCTCGGTCTCCCGCGCCTCAGGCGCCAGCCGGACGACCACGTCGTGGGCCAATCCCGTCTCGTCTTCCCAGGTCCCGGCCTTCGCGCCCGCGAGCACGGGTCGCAGCACGTCGCCGACCGTGCCGACCGACAGCCCCACGTCGGCGGCCAGGTCGCGGTTGAGGTCCACGGCGAACTCGGGCTTGCGCCCCTCGAGGCTCGAGCGCAGGTCCACGAGCCCCGGAACCGGGCGAATCGCGTCGAGGGTGCGGTCGGAAATCTGTTCAAGGCGCGCCAGCTCGGCGCCCTCGACATTCAGCTGGATCGGCGACTGGCTTCCCCCCGCCGCCCCGAGCTGCACGACGCGCGCCGTCACGCCCTGGAAGCGTGGGAGCAGGGTGCGGAGATCGGCCTCGAGCTGCTGTTGGGTGCGGCGCCGGGCGCTCCTCGGGACGAGCTTCACATAGATCTGTCCCTTGTTCACGGCCTCGTTCTGCTGGGCGCCGCCGATCGTCGCGTAGGTGAGGGCGACCTCGGGCTGGCTGTTCAAATAGCGGGTGATCTCCAGCGCTTTCCCCGACGTGTACGTGACCGAGGAGCCCACGGGCGTCTCAATCGACAGGGCCGTTTCCTCGTTGTCCGAGTTTGGCATGAACTGCCCACCCACCAGGCCGAGCCCGAACAGGCTCATGGCCGCGAGGAACGCCACGGCGGCGATGCCCATCGTCGCCAGCCGGTGGTTGAGCGCCCACGCGATCACCCGCCGGTAGCGCTGGCCGAGCCCGTGGAACGAGTCGTTGAACCGCGCCAGCGCGCGCCCGATCGGCCCGCGCGCCGCGCCGCCCTCCGCCTGTGGATCGTACCAGAGCGAGGAGAGCATCGGATCGAGCGTAAACGACACGAACAGCGACACGAGCACCGCGAACGCCACGGTGATCCCAAAGGCGAAGAAGAAGCGACCCACGATGCCCTTCATGAACGCGACGGGGACGAACACCGCGATCACCGACAGCGTCGTCGCCAGCACCGCGAACCCGATTTCCGCGGTCCCGTGGCGGGCCGCGTTGTAGTGGTCCTCGCCGCGCTCGACGTGCCGCACGATGTTCTCGCGCACCACGATCGCGTCGTCGATGAGGATCCCGATGGCCAGGGATAGGGCCATCAGCGTCATGATGTTCAGCGTGAAGCCGAACGCGTAGATCGCGAGGAACGAGGCGATCACGGACACCGGCAGTGTCAACCCCGTGATGACCGTCGACCGCCACGAGTTCAGGAACAGGAAGACGATGAGCACGGTCAGGAACGCCCCCTCGAGCAGCGTCTTCTGCACGTCGTCGACCGAGTTGCGAATCCAGGTCGAGTTGTCCCGGACCGCGGCGAGGCGGACGCCGTGGGGCAGCGTGCGGTCGAGCTCCGCCATGACCCGCTTCACGCCATCCGCGACCTGGACCGTGTTCGCGCCGGACGTCTTGCGGACCTCGAGCGCGACCGCGCGTTCGCCGTTCACGTACGCCGCGTCGCGCGCCTCCTCCTGCGCGTCCTCGATCCGCGCCACTTGGCCGAGGCGGACGGCGACCGCGCCGCGCGTCGCGACGATCAGCCTGGCGAAGTCCTGCGGGTCGCGAAGCTTGCCGGCGACGCGGACGAGCTGCTCCGCGTTCCCCTGCTCCACCCGGCCCACCGGGACGTCGCCGTTCTCGCGCTCGACCGCGCGCGTCACCATGTCGGGCGACACGCCGAGCGCGTTGAGGCGATCGGGCAGGAGCAGCACGTGGATCTCGCGCTTCAGGCCGCCGACGAGGGAGACACTGCCCACGCCGGAATTGTTCTCGATGCGGCGGCTGACGACCTCGTCGGCGAGCCGCGTCAAGTCGCGTAACGGCCACCCTTCGCCGCGCACCGAGAGGACAAAAATCGGCTGATCGGAGGGGTTCGCCCGCGCGATGACCGGCGGGTCGATGTCCGTCGGCAGATCGCGCCGGATCGCGTCGATCTTCGCGCGGACGTCCGCCTGCGCGTCCATGATCCGCGTGCCCAGGTTGAAGAGCACGACGATGGTCGAGAAGCCCTCGGTCGACGTGGACGAGATCTGCTTCACGCCCTCGACCGTGTTAACCTGCTCTTCGATCTTCTTCGTGACTTCACGCTCCACGGACTCGGGACTCGCGCCCGCGTAGCGCGTCTGAATGACGAGCAGCGGGAATTCCACGTCGGGGAATTGATCGATGTTCAGCCGGCGATACGAAAACAGCCCGAGCACGACGAGCGCCAGCATCATCATCGTGGCGAAGACCGGGCGCTTGATCGAGAGATCGCTTAGGAACACGGCTCAGCCCTCCCCCGCCGTGCGGGCGATCGTCACGGCCGTCCCCGGCGCGACGCCGTTCGCCGGGCCGGCGATCACCGTCTCCCCGGCCGTGAGCCCCGTGGTTATCTCGACTTGGGACACCTGCTCGTCGCTCACCCCCGTGGTCACGGCGCGGCGCTCGACGCGCCCGCCCGCGATGACCAGCACGTAGCGCTTCCCGAGCGAATCCGTGCGTACCGCAGTCTGGGGCACGGCGACGGCGCCCTGCACTTGGCGCAGCACGATGCGGCCCGTGGCGAAGAGGCCGCCGACCAGCCGGCCGCCCGCGTTTGGGACGGTGACGTACACCTTCACCTGTCGCGTCGCTGCATCGACAGTGGCGTTGACCCGGGCGACCCGGCCGCTGACGCCGGCCCCGCTCGCGCCGGTGACCGCCAGAACCACGGGGGCGCCCGGCCTCACCTCCGGGGCGTATTCGCTCGGCACGGTCGCGGCGAACTCGAGCTCGGAGGTGTTCACGAGTTCAAACAGCTGGTCGCCGTCTTTGACCCGATCCCCCGAGTCGACCCGCCGTTCGCTGATCACGCCGCTTGCCGGGGCCCGCACCGTCGCTTCGTCGAGCCGCTTCTGCGCCTGGGCGGCGTTCGCCTCGGCCGCGCGCTGGCTCACCTCGGCGTTCTCCACGTCCTGCTCGGAGACCGCGCCCTCTTTCAGCAGATTCTTCATTCGCTCGTAGTCCGACGCCGCCTTGCGTCGTTGGGCCTCGGCGGACAGCGCGGCGGGCTCGAGCGCGTTCGTCCGGAAGCGGGCGAGCACCTGCCCTTGCCGCACCGCCTGGCCCTCCTTCACGACGACCTCATCGATCACTTCGGGGATCGGCGAGGCGATGCGGACGGTGAGCGAGGGCGCGAGCGTCCCGGACACCGGGACCCCCGCGATGAGGTCCACCTGCCGGGCTTGGGCGACGTCGTTCGCGCCCAGGACGGCGGTCGCGGTCGAGTCCGGCGCGGGCCGGGGTGCCGCGCGGACGCGCCCGCTCCGGCGCGCGGCGACGATCCCGATGAGGACCACGCCCGTGACGGCACCGACGATCAGATAGCGCTTCATGGTTGTGCGTCCTTCACATTGGAGGTCTCGGCCAGTTGTTCGATCGGTCGGCGCACGAGCGGCACGGCGTGCCCGAGCGCCCGCTCGAGCTGGGCCAGTGCCACGAAGTAATCCCGCGTCGCCTGCACTTCGTTCGTCGCCGCCTGCTGAGCCGCGACGCGCGCGTCCGCCACCTCGAGCTCGGTCGCCATGCCATTCGTGTAGCGCACGCCCGCGAGCACGTGGGCGCGGCGGGCCTGCCGCACCGTCCCCTGTCGGGCCACGAGCAGGGCCTGGGTGCGCGCGACCTCGGCGGCAGCGGCGGTCACGTCGAGCTCGACCTGCCGACGGAGCGAGTCGCGCTGTGTTTCGGCGCGCTCGACGGCGGCCCGCGCCTGTTCGATCGCCCCAGCGGTCTTGAAGCCGTTGAAGATCGGGAACGAGAGCTTCACCTCGCCGTTCCAGCCGCGCCGGAACTGGCCTGTCGCGTCGGGGAACACGGTCTGCGGAAACGCCTGCTCGGTGTACGTCGTGGTCACCTGCAAGGTGGGCCAGTAGTCGGCCCGCGCGACCGTCAAGAGCTGGCGCTGCTGGGACACCAAGGCGTCCGCGGCCGCAAGACTCGGCCGGTCGATCGCGCGCTCAGCCACGGGGTCGGTCGCGGGCACGGGTACCGTGCCATCGGGCGAGTCGAGGGCCGTCTCGAGGACGAGCGGCTGGGTGGACGGGACATCGAGCAGGCGCTTCAGGTCGAGCACCGCGAGCTCGTAGTTGTTGCGGGCCTGCACGACGGGCGGTTCCTGGTTCGCCGCGTCCACCTCGGCCCGCAACAGGTCGTACTCCGCGCGGGTCCCCGCTTGGCGGAACAGGCGGACCTGCCGCAGGTGGCCCCGCGCCTGCTCCAGGTTGTCGGCGGCGATCGCGAGCAGACGGCCTTTCAAGACCGCGTCCCAGTACGCCTGCTGTGTCCGGAACGCCACTTCGGCCGCGGACTCGGCCGCGTTCAGCCGGGCGATCTGGCGGAACTCCCGGGCGGCCGCGAGGCCTGCCCCCACCTTTCCTCCCGACCACACGAGCTGCGTCGCCTGCAGCTGCACGTTCCAGCTGTTGGGCGCGCCGAACGGCGTGTGCTGGAACAGCTTCACGAGCGAGCTCGTGTCGGAGCCCCCGAGCCCCTGGTAAATCGACGCGAACTGGCGCGTGTAGAGCACGGAGCCCGTTACCTGCGGCAAAGCCCCGGCAAACGCCACTCGCACCTGGCCGTCCGCATCGCGCACCGCGGCCCGAGCCGCGCGCACGCCGAAGCTCTGCGCCATAGCCCGTCGCACGGCGTCGGTCACGCTCAGCCGCAACGTGTCGGGCGCCGCAAGCGCGGCCGCGCCACTCTGCGCCACGACGCCGCGCGCGAGGCCCGCGAGCACAAGCACGAGGATCATGGGTCGCATATCACTTGCCTCCGCGCGGGGCGAGACCTTCGATGGCGAGCGTTAGGCGCCGGCGCAGTTCGTCGCGCAAGGGGAACGGCGGGGCGGGCGACTCGACGTATTCGAGCACCGTGCCCTGATGCACCCCTTGGATGACGCCGAGCAGGCGCTCGGGCGACTCGTCGGAGCGGAGTTCCCCGTTGCCCTGCAGCTTGTGAATTAATTGGAGACCGAGCTCGTCCCAGCGCCGGCACATTTCGTCAGTCCCGGTGTGCTGGTTGCGCATCCGTTCCTGGAGGACGTATTTGGCGAGGGCGGGTTCCTGCTCATAAAACGAAGCCAGCTCGGCGAACATGGTGATCAACGCGGGCCAGGCGCGACCTGGGCGGGAGAGAATCTCCCGGGAGCCGCGCTCGGCTTCGGCGAGCTGCGTTTCGCTCAAGAACCCGAAGACCGCTTCCTTGTACGGGAAGTAGTTGAAGAACGTGCCCTTCGCGACGTCGGCTTTCTCGCAGATCTCTTCGACCGTGGTGTGCTCCACGCCGTGCTGCTGGAAGAGGCTCAAGGCCGCCTTGAAGATTCGCTCCTTGGTCTCCTCTTTCTTCCGCTCGCGACGTGTAAGTTCTGTTCCTGTCATATGTTGTCACCTGTACTGAGACCAAGAATGACTTAAGTCAATTTTAGGGCTAGTACAATATTGCACCCAGTCGTCAACGTCAAGGGGGTGCGCACGAGTTCCCCGCGTTGCACGCTACAGGGAGCGACGTGAGCCGGGCTTGAACGGCCGATGAAGGTACGAGTACGTGGGGCGCCTTGCGAAGCGGTGCAACGGCCTCGATTGCGCGCGCACCCGAGCCCGGCAACGCGGGTCACCATCATGACGAGCCCGCAGGGCAACCGGTTTCGAGCAGACGCAGGGTGGGACGGGCGGCGTTGCGCCCCGCGCTGACATCGCGCCTAGTAGGTCACGCCTTTGCGAATCGCGATCGCCCAGCGGCTCCCCGCGAACCCCTGCCCGTAGCGATACCCGAGCGCAAACTCCCCGACGTCGCCGCGGACGGCGCGCGTGGGACCGAGGCGGAGGGCGAGGCCCAGGTCGCCCCCCAAGCGGGGGGCCTCCCCCGGGAACGGCAGACCTCCGTAGGCGGCGAACGGC
>DATLKW010000389.1:0-2187 GCA_035538175.1 Gemmatimonadales bacterium
TGGGGCGAAGGCCAGGCCGGGGCCTCGGGTGCGAGCGCGAGTCCCAAGGCCACCGCTTCGAACAAGCCGACCGCCAGGAGCGGAATCCCTGCGGAATCGCGCTCCACGCGGCGCGTCACGCGGTCGAGCTCGGCCGGGCGATAGCTCGGGAGAGCCCAGGCGGCGAGTTCGTGGAGGGCGGCAGTATCAAGGCGTGCGAGCCGGAGCGCGGCGCCTTCCAAGTCGCGGCCGATGCGCGCGCGCAACTCGTCGAAGCGTGCAGCATCGGGGGCCCCGAGGCCGAGCCCAAACACGAGGAGGACGGGACGCGTGAGGGTGTCGCGCGCGAGCGCCGGGAGCAGGGCAAGCGTCTCTTGATCGCACCACTGCGCGTCGTCGAGGACGAGGAGCACAGGTCGCTCGTGAGCGGCGGCGAGCACGACCGCTCGGACGGCGTCGCCGACCGGTGCTGGGGAGGCGTCCACGGGGAGCCGGGTGGCGAGCTCCGGCGTGAGCGCGGCGAGGGCGGCGAGGGCGCTGGGTGCGGTGCTCGTGAGTCCCGGGGCTTCGGCGAGACCGCCGAGGAGCAGTCCGGCGACGGCGCTCCACGGCTCCGCGCGTTCCGACCCCACAGCCCGGGCCGTGACGACGGTCGCTTCGTCGAGCCGGGCGCGGGCGACGAGCTCTTCGAGCAGACGGGTCTTTCCTTCTCCCGGCTCGCCTTCGACGAGCGCAACCTGTCCGCGTCCGCGTTGCGCGCGGTCCCATGTCGCGGTGAGCTCTGCGAGCGCGGGGCGGCGGCCGGCGAGGGGGGGACGGGGACGCGCTGCGGGAGGGGCAGTGACGAGTCGTCGACCGACGCGGGCGTCGCGGATCCGGGCCGCGAGACGCTCGGTCTCCGGGCTTGGCGTGGTGCCGAGGGTGGTGGCGAGTGCGCGGCCGAGCCCGTCCGCGATGCGGAGCGCGGCGCCCCGGTCGCCCGCGAGCGCGAGGGCGCGCATCGCCGCCCGCGCCGCGGGCTCGGAGGTCGGGTCGAGAGCGACTGCGTGGAGCCCCGTGCGGCCAGCGCTGGCGGCGTCGCCGGCGGCGAGGTCAGCCGCGACGGCGTGCACGAGTGCGTCGACGCCGCGCGCGCGCCACGCGGCCCGTTCGCCCCCGAGCCAGCTCTCGAATTCGTTGGCGTCGGGGATCGCGAGCCCTTCCAAGAACTCGCCTTCCACGAGGGCCGCCGCCCCGGTCCAGTCGCCGCGCCGCGAGAGCTCGGCGAACTCGTCAACGTCGAGTCGCACGGCATCCGCCCCGAGCCGCACTTGGTCCACGTCAACCTCGATCTGCGCGTCCCCGAGCACGCGGCGGAACACCCGGAGCGCCTCGCTCAAGGAGTGGCGCGCCTGCTTCTCGGTCCGGTCGCTCCAGAGGAGCCCCACCAGGTGCTCGCGGGTGCGCCCCCGCCGGGGGCTCAGTGCCAGGTAGACGAGGAGGGCGAGGTGCTTGCGCCACAAGAGCTCGGTGGGCGCGGCGCCCGCGCCCACCGTTACGCGGGCGGGACCGAGGACGCGGCACTGGATGACGCCGGGCGTGGGCATCGGGTCCCGATTATCGGGCACGGTGCGGGCGTGGGCAAGCGCGCGTACATTCACGAGCGCGATGCAACCCCCCGCCCTCGAGGACGTCCAGCGCGCGGTGGGCGAGCGCTACGAAGTGCTGAGTCTCGCCGGCACGGGAGGCATGGGTGCGGTGTTTCGCGCCCGTCACCGCTCGCTCGGGCACATCGTGGCGGTCAAGGTCCTGCCCACTGAGGTCGCGTCGAGCCGGATGCGGCGCGAGCGGTTTCGCCGCGAGGCGACGCTCGGCGCGTCCCTCGATCACCCCAACATCGTCCGCGTCTACGACTTCGACACGACGCGGGGCATGACGCTCCTCATCATGACGTTCGTGCGGGGAGAGACGCTCGAGGAGCGGCTCGACGGCACTCCGCATCCGCCGACCGCCGAGATCCTGCGCGTGGTGCGGGAGGTCGCCGGGGCGCTCGGCTACGCGCACCGTCGGGGCATCGTGCACCGCGACGTGAAACCGTCCAACATCCTGCTTGACGAAGACTCGGGGCGCGCCCTGCTCGCCGATTTCGGGATCGCGCGGGTGGACGGGGTGGCGGAGCCCTCGCTCACGGAGTCTGGCGCCCCGATCGGGACGCCGGGATACATGGCA
>DATLKW010000390.1:0-6853 GCA_035538175.1 Gemmatimonadales bacterium
TCGAAACCGGGCTCCCGGCCCGCTTCCAGACGCCCGAGGAGCTCAAGAAGCAACGCAAGATCCACGACAAGCTGATCGAGAAAGGGCTGCAACTCATCGCCGATAGCTTCCTCGACCAGCTGGGGAAGCGCTGCGAGGCGGCGGGCGTGCGGCTCACGCGCCAGCTGCTCGAGGGCATCAACTACGAAGAGATCGTCAACGAGGTGAACCGCGGGGCCGGCCGGCTCCCGGGCCTCATCGGCTTCGACCCCAACCGCGCCGCGGGCTACGACGGCGGCGACCAGATCCGCGGCGACGTGCGCGTCGGCGCGGACGGCCGGCTCGTCGCCGAGGAGGAGGACGGGGCGGCCCGCCTCGCCGGATCCTCGGGCCGCCGCTATGACCTCCTCGCCATCGGCGCGCACGGCCTCGGCCGCCAACGGTACTCCCAGCTCGGCGGCGTCGTGGCGCGCGTGCTCCGCGGCGTGGCGAAAGACGTCCTGCTCGTGCGCGACGACCGCCCGCTCGCCGGCGGACGGTTCCTCGTGTGCGTCGACGGATCATCCTACGCGTATCGGGCGATGCGGCTGGCCTTGGAACTCGCCCACGCGTGCGGCGGCGCCCTGTACGTGTGCAGCGCGTTCGACGTCGAATACCATCACGTCGTGTTCCACAACATCAAGGACGTGTTGTCCTACCAGGCGTCCAAGGTGTTCAAGTTCGAGGAGCAGGAAGAGCTCCACAACAACATCATCGACAAGGGGCTGCTCAAACTCTGCCAGGCGAACCTGAAGCGGGCCGAAGTCATGGCGCGCGAGTTCCCCGACGTGCCGCTCACGACCCAAATCCTGGTGGGCAAGCCGTTCCAGGTGATCCTCCAGTGGGCTGAAGAGATCCAGCCGTCGCTCCTCGTGCTGGCCCGTCACGGGGCGCACCGCATCGATGGCACGGAGCTCGGAAGCCAGGCCGAGAACCTGCTCCGGCTCAGCCCCACGAGCGTGCTGCTCGCAGGGACCGAGGGGGTTCGCCCTGAGGACATCCCGTGGATCGAGGAGGACGGCGTCGCCGGGCTGCCGTGGGCGCCAGAGGCGGAGGTGCGCATCCTCCGGGTGCCCCCCTTCGCCCAGGGGATCGCGCGGCGCGCCGTCGAGGAGTACGTGCTGGAGCATACGGCGGGCGAGCCCGCGACAGTCACCAACCGGTGGCTCGACGAGGCGATCCAGAAGCTCCTGCCCACCCACATGCAACTCATCATGGGCATCGGCAGCGCCGAAGAAATCGCGCTCGCGGAGGTCAAAGCCCAAGAACAACTCAAGGCGACCAAAGTCCAGGGGCATGACGCGGACCCCGCGCCCCCGTCCGCCGAGGTCGAGGTGCGCTGTCCCGTCACGGGCGCCGTGAGCCGGCGTGCGCGCACCGCGGCGGACCCGATCGTCTGGACGGAGGAAGCGTGGCGGCGGCTCCAGCTCGTGCCGCTCATCGCGCGGCCCCTCGCCCGCAACACCGTCGAGCGGTTCGCGCGCGGCCACGCCATGTGGCGCGTCACGACGCGCGTCATGGACGAGAACAAGGAGGCGATGATCGCGGCGGACGAGTTCGACGTAGACACCATGATGGTGATGTTCCAGGAGCTGCGGGCGAAACAGATCCGCGCGGAGGCCGAGGGTCAGAGTCGTGAGGCCCTCGCGCCCGAGCTGCGGGCGTTCATCGAAGAAGCCAAGGCCCAAGGCATCACTCGCTGTCCCATCCGGGACGTTGAGCAGCAGATGGGGAAGTGTCCCGTGGACCTGAAAATGCTGACGCCCGACGCGGCCCGGGCGGCGGTCGAGCGGGTGCTCGCCGAGCGGGCGGAGGCGGCTGGGGGTGAGGGAGCCGCGGGAGCCGCGGAAGCCGAGCACTGACGTGGACTTCGTTCCGCACGTGGTGGCGTGGAACCTGACGAAGCGCTGCAACCTCGAGTGCGCCCATTGCTACATCGCGGCGGGCCCCACGGAGAACGCTGCGGCCGAGCTCGAGACGTCGGCCTGCTTGGACATCGTCGACCAACTGCTCGCCGTGAACCCCGCGCCCCTCCTCATCCTGTCGGGGGGCGAGCCGTTGTTGCGGCACGACCTGGAGGAGATCGCGCGCTACGCGTCGGCGCGGGGGGCGACCGTGGTGGTCGGGACCAACGGCACGCTCCTCACCGACGAGCGGATCGCCGCGCTCCAGCGTGCGGGCGTGCAGGGGGTCGCGGTGAGCATCGATTCGCTGCGCCCCGCGTATCACGACAACTTCCGCCGCGGTCCGGGCGCGCTTGCGGAGGTCCAGGCCGCGCTCGCGCGCCTGCGCGCGGCCCGGCTCGACTTCATTGTCCAGACCACGGTCACGAAGGGCAACCGGGCCGAGCTCGACGCGCTCGCCCGCTGGTCGGCGGAGCAGGGAGCGGTCTCGTTCAACTGCTACTTCCTCGTCGCGACGGGACGCGGCGCCGCACTCTCGGACTTGGCCCCCGCCGAGTACGAGGCAGTGCTGCGCGACCTGGTGCGCTGGGAGCTGACCTACCGCGGCCAGATGCTCGTGCGCGCGAAGTGCGCGCCGCATTTCATGCGCGTCGTGCACGACACCGACCCCACCTCCCCGGTCCTGACCTATCAGACGCGCTGCCCCTGCGGCACCCAATACTGTCGCATCACGCCCGATGGCAAGGTCACGCCGTGCCCGTACCTGCCCCTCGAGGCAGGCGACCTCCGCACGGAGCGCTTCGCCGACATCTGGGCAGGGTCGCCTGTGTTCCGCCGGCTGCGCGAGGGCCCGCTCGGCGGGAAATGCGGCCGCTGCGAATACCGCGCGCTGTGCGGCGGTTGTCGCGCGCGCGCGTTCGCCCTCGAGGGCGACCCCCTCGCCGCCGATCCGTCATGCGTCTACGAGCCAGTGGGCGACCGCATTCCCCTGGCGCCCGAGCGGGCGGTCGCTTATGGGGACGAGTTCCGACCCGCGCTCACCTGGAGTCCCGCGGCGACCGAGCGGATGGCCCGTGTCCCCTCGTTCGTGCGCGGCGTGGTCATGGAGCGAGTCGAGGCGTGGGCCCGGCGGGCGGGGCGACGGGTCGTGACGCCCGAGCTGCTCGCCGAGGTCCGACGCGCGCTTCCTGTCGATTTCTCGAAACGACAGCCGTTCTTCGTGCCGGACGACAGGTGAACGCGCGTCGATGACCGCCCCCTGGACGCTCGCCCTGCAAGCGGCCGCGGACACGAGCCGCGCCTACGGGGAGTTCCCCGTGATTGGCGCGCGGGCGGCGGTGTGGATCGCGGCCGAAGTCCACCTCATGTTCGCCGCGTTTGTCCTGGGCGTGCCGATGTTCGCGGTCGTGGCCGAGGCGATCGGCCTGTTCGGCAAGGAAGAGCGCTACGACCGCTTGGCGAAGGAGTTCACGCGCCTCCTGCTGGTCGCCTATAGCGCGACGGCGATCTGGGGCGCCGTGCTGGTATTCTTCCTCGCCACGCTCTACCCCCGTTTCTGGGCGTACCTCACGGCCGTCTTCGGGCCCTCGATGTGGGCCTACGCCGCCCTGTTCTTCTGCGAGTCGTTCACTCTCTACCTCTACTACTACGGCTGGGACCGCTGGAAGGGCGGCCGCGCGAAGCTCGGGCACTGGGGGTTGGGGCTCCTCCTCAACGTGTGGGGCACGATCGTGATGTTCATCGCGAACTCGTGGCTCACCTACATGATGACGCCGCCGCGGGACATCACCCCGACCACCGATCCGACCACGATCAAGCTGTGGCACGCCATCGCCAACGCGACCTGGATGCCGATCAACGTGCACCGGCTCATCGCCAACGTCGTGTTCGGCGGCGCCATCGTGGCGGCGTACGCGAGCTATCGCTTCCTCGCCGCCAAGAGCGATGCGGAGCGTGCCCACTACGACTGGATGGGCTACGTCGGGAACTTCATCGCCATCTCGGCGCTCATCGTGTTGCCGTTCGCAGGCTACTGGCTGGGCCGCGAGATCTACCAGTACGACCAGTCGATGGGCATCACGATGATGGGCGGCTTCATGAGCTGGCTGTGGGTGATCCAGGCCTTCCTGATCGCGGTGCTGTTTCTCACCGGGAACTACTACCTCTGGATCGGCATGGAGCGGATCCCGGGTGCCGAACGGTTCCGCCCGTACACCAAGTGGCTCCTCGTCGTGCTCGTCCTCGGCGCGATCGTCTGGGGCACGCCCCATACGATGATCGCCGACTCGAAGGAGTTGGCCGCCATGGGCGGCTCGCACCATCCATTCCTCGGCGCCCTCGGGGTCATGAGCGCGAAGAACACGGCCGTGAACCTGATGATCCTCACGACGTTTCTCTCGTTCCTCCTGTACCGGCGGGCCAACACCCAGCCCGTTGTGCCGTGGGCGCGCACGGGGACCCGGATCCAGGGGGCGATGTTCGCGCTCGCGGCGGGCGTGGTGCTGTTCTACGGTATCCGCGGCTACTTCGTGGAGGCGATCGTCCGGATCGGGTTCAGCGTGTACCAGGTGCTCGCGGTGCTCGCCTGCATCCTGAGTGTCACGGTGATCGACGTCCTCATGGCCCGCGGGGCCCGCTCGCTCGGGGCGATCCAATGGGGCAAGATGCCGCCGCGCTCGCAATACGCGCTCTTCATCCTCGCCGTCACGTTCACCTGGCTCATGGGCTTAATGGGGTTCGCCCGCTCCGGCATCCGCCAGTACTGGCACGTCTGGCAGGTCATGCAGGACACGAGCAAGTACGCCGCCACCCCGGCCTTGGGCTATGCGTCGAAGCTGATCAGCGTGTGCGTCCTGATCTTCCTCTCGCTCGTCGCGTTCGTGTTCTGGTTGGGGGGGCTCGCGGAGAAATCGACCTTCGTCTCGAGCGGCCCGGGCGAACCGACCGGCGGAGCGGGCGGGGGAAGGGGGGCCCAGCATGTGGGGCACTAACCTCAAGATCGTCGGGATCGTCCTCGGGGTGCTCGCGCTCTATACCCTGATCGCGAACAAGATCCCGCAGGTCGAATCCGAGGTGCCCCAGACGCTGACGCTCGGCGCGAACGTGACCCCCGAGCAGCTCGTGGCCGCTGGCGAGAAGGTGTTCAACGGCATCGGCGGCTGCACCACCTGCCACGGCCTTGGCACCCGCGCCCCGAACCTCCTCACCGACGAGAAGGGCCTTGGTCTGATCGGCGCGCGCTGCGGCAAGCGCTCCCCGGGCAAGAGCTGCAAGGAGTACCTCTACGAGCGCCTCGACAAGCCCAACGCCGTCCTCCTGCCGGGCTACGAGCCGATCATGCCGCGCTTCACCACCCAGCTCTCCCCCGAGCAGGTGTGGTCGGTGATCGCGTTCCTCGAGTCCCAAGGCGGCACCGTGGACGTCAGCGGCGACGATGTGGCGAAAGCCAAAGCGGCGGCGGGGCCGGGCTCCGCGGGCGCTAGCACCGCGGGCGGTGGCGGGGCAACGGGCGGCCTCGCGGCCGCCGGCACCGACCCCAGGGCCATCATCCAGGCCGCGGGATGCCTTGCCTGTCATAAGCTCGACGGCCAAGGACAGGTCATCGCCCCGGACTTGACGCACGTCGGCACGCGGCGCGACGCCGAGTCGATCCGCAAGAAAATCCTCGACCCGATGTCCTCGATCGCGAAGGGCTACGAGAAACTGGCGGGGATCATGCCGAAGACCTTTGGCACGATGCTGACCGCGGCACAGCTTGAGGCTCTCGTCCAGTTCCTCGCGGCGCACAAATGACGCTCGCCCCGCCCGCGCTCCGGCGCTACGCCGGGCACCCCTTCTGGCAGGCAGTGGGGATCCTGGTCCTCGCCTACGTCGTCGTGGTGTGGCTCGTCCCGCTCTTCCCGGGAAGCGCGGTCGTGCCGAAGAGCGTCGTGCTGCAATACATGGTCACGGTACTCGTCGGGGTGCTGATCTACGTGAGCGACAACGAGGAGCGCTGGACCCGTTTCCGAGAGCCGATCCAGGCCGTCCTCGTGGAGCCCGGCCTGCGCATCGTCCGAATCGCGCTCCTCGCTCTCGGAACGGTGCTCGTCGGGCTCGTCGCCTACGGCCAGGTCGCCACGTCGGTCGCGGCGCCGCCCAATCTCCGCTCGATTCACCCGGCCCCGCCCGCCGACATCACGTTCCGGGGCCGCACGATGACCCTGACCGGGCTCGAGAACCCGCTGCGCGCCCACCCCGATTCGCTCCCCGCGTATGTCGCGGAGGGAAGGCGCGTCTACTACAGCAACTGCGTGCCCTGCCACGGAGACCACCTGGACGGGCAGGGACACTTCGCCCAGGGCTTCAACCCTCTCCCCGCCAACTTCCAGGACAACGGCACCATCGCGCAGCTCACCGAGAGCTTCGTCTTCTGGCGCGTCGCGAAGGGTGGCCCGGGGCTGCCGCATGAAGGGACGCCGTGGAACTCCGCGATGCCGAAGTGGGAGGACTTCCTCACCGAGCACGAGATCTGGGCGGTGATCCTGTTCCTCTACGACCAGACGGGGTGGCAGCCGCGGACCTGGGAGAAGGCCGCGACCGCGGCACCTGCCGCGGGCCCGGGCCATGACTAGCGGCCTCCTCCTCGCCGCGCTCGCGGCCCTCGGGGCTCGGTCGTCGGCCCAGCCCTCTTCCCGGGCGGCGGTCCAGGACACCACCCGCGGCAAGGCCGTCTACGCGAAATGGTGCGCGGGGTGCCACGGCGGCACGGGCGCCGGGGACGGCCCCGGGGCGCGGACCATGCTCCCCCGCCCCCGCAACTTCACGGGCGCGATCTACAAGATCCGGACGACTGCGTCGGGTCAGCTCCCCACCGATCGCGACCTCGCCCGCGCGATTGACGAGGGCCTACCGGGCAGCGCGATGCCCGCGTGGAAGGGCCGGCTGTCGGA
>DATLKW010000391.1:0-4309 GCA_035538175.1 Gemmatimonadales bacterium
ACTGCTACAGTTCGACCTCCACGAGCCGGTGATCAATATCGTGCAGCATCCCAGCGGCCGGCTCAACATCGAGGAGCTGTTGCGCTTGGGCGGGCCCGACACGGGCCCGCACGGGCCGCCGACGCTTATCCTCTTTCGCAACGTTGGAATCAGGGATGGCAGCGTGACGCTCCGGCTCCAGGCACGCCACCCGGAGCCCGGGGATACCGCGCTGGAGATCGCGACGGCGGGCCCCAACGGGCGGGTCCGGGTGCGCCGCTTCGAGCACCTCGACGCGCGGCTTGGCGCGCTCCAGGTCTCTTCGCCCCGGGAGCGGGGGATCGTGATCGACCTGTCTCGCCTGGCCGTTGAGAGCAAGGACCCGCCAGTCCGGCTCACCGACGCGGTCGGGCGGCTCCACATCATCGGCGACTCGATGGACGTGCGGCTCAAACGCGTCCGGCTGCCCAACTCCGCGCTCACGGACGCCCGGGGGGCTGTGCGGTGGCCCCATGGCACTCTGCTCTACGCGCTCAGGCTGCACGCCGATTCGGCGACACTCGGCGACGTCACCTTCATCGATCGCCGCTTCGCTGGCCGGCCGGGCGGGGGCGTCGTCACGGGTGGCGTGCGGCTGCGCTCCCACGGTGCTCGGGTGCTCGAGGTGGGGCTCGATCCCGTCCGCCTGAGTTACGGCGGCGGCACGCTCGCGGGTCGGCTTACGGCGCTCAGCGTGGCAGACTCCGGGCTCGTCGCGCTCCGCGACCTCGACCTAGACGCCCAAGCCTTCGACCTCGAGTTCGCGCGACCGTTCCTCGACACCCTGCCGTTCGCCGGCCGCCTGAGCGGCCGGACGGTCGCGAGCGGACCGCTCGCCGGACTCGCTGTCGAGACCAACTGGTCGTTTCGCGACTCGCTCGTGGCGGGATGGCCGGAAACGCGCGTGCGGGGGAAGGGCGAAGTCAACCTGAAGCATTCGGCCGGCATCCGCTTCCAGCCGTTCGTGATCGAGGCGGCCAACGTCGACCTCGGCACCGTGCAACGACTCGTCCCGGCCGCTCGGTTGCACGGGCGGCTCCTCGCGAGCGGAGCCCTCTCGGGGCCGCTCAAGAACGCGCAACTCACGGGCACGCTCGAGCACCGAGACGGCGCGGCACCCCCGAGCCGGGTCTCGGGCACCATGCGCTTGGACACCCGGAGCGAGCGGCTCGGCATCTACGCCACCGTGACCGCGGACTCGCTCTCCTTCGACGGGCTGCGGGGGAGTTTTCCCGATTTGCCGGTCCACGGGGCCGTCGCGGGACCCGTGCGCCTCGCCGGCACGCTCGGCGACTTGGAGACCCACGCTGCACTGCACGCGCCCGGGGGCGAGCTCCAAGTGAACGGCGTCTTCGTCCTCGATCTCCCGCACTACGGGGCGCGAGACGTCGACATCGCGGCCCGGGATGTCAACCTCGCGTACTGGCTCGCGGGGACCCCCGCGTCGCGCTTGAGTTTCACCCTGCGCGGGGGCGTGGTCGGCGACAGCGGCGTGGCCCCCGTGGGTCAGCTCACGGCGACGCTCGAGCCGTCGCTCCTCGCCGGCGTGGGGCTCGACTCGGGGGCCGCGCACCTGCGCCTCGCCGACCGCCGGGTATACTTGGACTCGTTGCGGCTGGCGCAGCCCGGACTCCTGACGACCGGGTCAGGCGCCCTCGGGTGGAGCCGTGGCACCCGGGGTCAACTGGCGCTCGATTTCACCGCTGACAGCCTGAGCACGATCGATTCGCTCGTCGGTTGGCTCGCGCGGCCCCGCGCGCCGGCGGAGGTCGCGGACCCCCCTGGCGACCCGGAGCGGCCGCTTGCGGGCTCCGCGCGCGTGCTCATGACGCTCGAAGGCTCGCTCGACTCGCTCGGCTTGGAGGCGCGCGCGAGCTTCGAGCGGCTCGCGTGGCACAGCTGGCAGATCCCGGGCGGTCGCGCGCGCGTGGAGTGGCACCCCGGCCCCGTGCCCACCCTGGCGCTCGAGACGACGCTCGACTCGCTTGCCTACGGCCGATTTGGGTTCGCGGGCGCTCAGGCCACGCTCCGCGGCAGCCGCGACTCGCTCACCTGGTTCGCGCGCTCGCGCGTCGGCGGGGGTGGGGCCTTCCTCGCCGGGGGTCGCCTCGCCCGCCCTGTGACCCCGACCGGGGACCGGGTACTCGTGGTTGGCCTCGACTCGCTCGCCGTGCACCTCCCCGATGACGCCTGGGTGCTCGACCGGCCGACTGAGTTCACGGTGACCGACTCGGTGGCCAAAGTGACCAAGCTGGTGCTCGCGAGCGTGTACCACGGCGGCAAGCTCACCCTCGAGGGAGACCTCCCCACCCACGGCCGGGCGAACGCGCACCTCCAGCTCGAAGGCTTCCCCTTGGCTGGGGTCTATGCCCTGCTCGAACAGGATACGGCTGGCGTGAACGGTACGCTCACCGTGACGGGCGCGCTCTCGGGCAGTCGGGCGAGCCCCGTCGCGAGCGGGACCTTCTCGTTCTCGAACGCGGCAATTGGCGAGTTTCACGCGCCCTTCGTGGACGGCTTGTTCGACTACCGTGACCAGCGCCTGCACGGCGGCCTGCACCTGTGGCGCGCCGGCCAGCAAATCCTCGACGTTCAGGCCTACCTGCCGCTCGACCTCGCGCTGATGCCCGTCGAGCGGCGCCAGCTGCCCGACACCCTGTCGGTGGGGGCGAGAGCCGACAGCGTCGACCTCTCCCTGCTCGAGGCGCTCACGCCGGCGCTCCGGCAGGTCGGGGGCGTGTTCTCGGCGGACCTGGGGATCGCGGGCACCTGGGACGCGCCGCGGCTGCGCGGCGGCCTCGAAATCAGGGATGCGGCGGCCACGATCCCGACGCTGAGTGTCCGCTACGACCACGTGAACGGGCGGCTCGCGCTTTCCGGGGACACGATCGCGATCCGGTCACTCTCGGGGAGCAGCGAGCGCGGCCGCGCGGATGTGACCGGCGTGGTGCGGCTAGAGCGCCTGACCCGTCCAGTCCTCGACCTCGGGATCTCCGCCGATCGCTTCAAGGCCCTGGACTTGCGAAACGACGTGTCCATCACGGCGAGCGGGCAGCTCGCTCTCCGGGGACCGGTGTTCGGGGCCACGCTCACTGGCCAGGTCAATGTCACGTCGGGGGCGCTCTACTTCGCCGACATGGTGCAGAAACGTATCGTGAACCTGGACGAGCTCGCCGACACGTCGCTTGCCGCCCTCGTCGCGCAGCAGCGCCTGGGCTCCAAGTTCGAGAGCGTCTTTCTCGACAGCCTGCGGATCGACGATCTGGGGCTCGAGATGGGGAGCGACGTGTGGCTGCGCTCGAACGAAGCCAACATCCAGCTCGCGGGCTCGGTGCACCTCACCAAGCGGCGCAACCAATACCTCATCAACGGCACGCTGCAGGCCGTGCGCGGCACGTATCGCCTCAAGGTGGGGCCGGTGTCGCGCGAGTTCCTTGTGGCGCAGGGAACGGTGCACTACTTCGGCACCCCCGACCAGGACGCCGCCCTCGACATCCAGGCGAAACACATCGTCCATCCCGTGCCGATTCCCGGCGATGTCTCCAACGAGGATGTGACGGTGGTCGCGCACATCACGGGGACCCTGCTCGTGCCCAAGGTCACGCTCGAGGCCGAGAAGCAACAGGACTTGTCCCAAACGGAGCTCATTTCCTACCTCCTGTTTGGCAAGCGAATCGTGGACCTGGGGGGCGATCAAGCCCGGTTCGCGGACCCGCGGGCCGCAGTCCAGAGCGCACTCTCGCTCCTCTCCGGCGAGATCGAGCAGACGATCGTGTCCGGCGGCGTGCCGGTCGACTACGTCGAGATCCAGCCGGCCGTGCCGACGGGCGTGGGGCAGCCTACCGCCTCCCTCCAGCTCGCCGTCGGGCGCCAGCTCGGCCCGAAGACGTTCCTCGTCGTGAACGCGGGGTTCTGTGGCGTGATCCCGCGGGCGCCAGGCATCTCGCTGCAATTCCGCGTCAGCCCGGAATGGCGCACGGAGGCGAGCTTCGAGCCGGTGTTGCTCTGCGATCTGGTCGCGAGCGATCCGGGCAGCACGACCCCGCCCCGCCAGGTCGGGCTCGACCTCTTCTGGGAGCGGCGCTACTAGGCATGACGCGGGCCCTCCTCGTCGCCAATCCCGCCGCCGCCCGCACGGACGCGCGCGCCGTAACGGCCGTTCGCGACACGTTGCGCCGCGGCGGCTGGGCGGTGGAGGTACGGGCCACCGCCCGGCCCGGCGACGCGCGCCGGTTCGCGCGGGAGGCGATCGGCCAGGGCTTCGACGTCCTCGTGTGCTACGGCGGCGATG
>DATLKW010000392.1:0-3078 GCA_035538175.1 Gemmatimonadales bacterium
GACAACGATTTCGGGCGCGACCATCCTCCCTCCGGGAGCCGGAGGCGCGCCGCACGTAGCCGCGCCTCACAAGGTAAAAGAGCACCTCCGGGGGCGGCCGGTCACGCGGAGGCGCTCTGCGCGAACAGGCTGGGTGTGATCTCCCTCACCTTCCCCGTCTGCGCTCGCGAGCCAGGCCGCGGCGCGACGCCGGCCCGCCGCGCCGCCGGCCCAGGAACGGTGCAAACCGGAAGGCCATCCCGGGAGCGGAGAGACGCCGTAAGTCACATTCACGAAACGGGATGGGTCCCCAAGACGAGACGGCCGCGCCTCGGGGACGCCGACCGACTAATAGACGAAGGGGACGACCCGCCACGTATGACGGCTGTACTCACGATACGCGCCGCCCAGGCGCGCAAGCAGCATCGCCTCCTCGGCGTTCATCCGACGTCGGTACGCCCACGCGAAGATGACCGCAATCGTCACGAGCGCGATCCAATTCTCGAGTGTGAGCCCCGCGCTGAGCCACATGAGCAGGACGCCCGCATACCCGGGGTGGCGGAGCACGCGGTACGGCCCCTTCGAAATCACCGCCTGTCCCGGAAGGATCTTGAGGGTGCGCGTGTAGGCGGCACCGAGCGTTTGGTTGGCCCAGAACCGCAAGCCGATGCCCAGGATCATGCCCGCCACCCCCACCCACCCGAGCGCGGGGGTGCCCCAACGACCCCAGCCGAGGCGCGACAGGAATGGCGCGCCCACCACCACCAGGACGCCTGCGAGAAACGCGAGGCCGAGCACGCGCGTGGTTCCTCGATCAGCGGGCGTCGCACCCAAGGCCTTCGCTGCAGGTCCCCGCCGGAACGCCCGCTCGAGCACCAAGAACGCAACAAGGAGCACGTAACAGGCGACCGCAGCCGAGTCCGGCGCGGCACCCCTGGTGCTCAGGCCTTCCCTCCGCCGCGCAACTCCTTCATGCGTGCCCTGATGAGCCGCTTGACGAGTGCCGAGGGTGGCGGGTCCGTGAACGGAAACCGGATGGTCCCCTTCGAAATCCCAAATCCCTTAAGCTCCGCCGCGTGGGCTCGCACGATCGCCGCGCCGATCGGGTACAGGCTGCCATGGCGCTTCCAGGCGGCGTACCAGACGAGCGTCCGGCCTGCGAGCGTGAAGGCAGGAATCCCATAACTGAACCCCTCGACCGCGCGAGGCGCCGCGGAGCGAATGATCGCCCGAAGCCGCACGAGCCATTTTCGCGCGGTGGGTGGTAAGGCGGCGAAATACGCCCGTACCTGTGCCCTGGCCCGTTGCGCGCCATCCTTGCGAGACGAGGAGGATACCATAGGTCACCTCACGCGGTGGTGCTCGGCGTCGTCAGCGGCAAAGCTGCGGGGCATGTGCTCGCGAACGCAACCATGCGCGCCGTTCGAAGACACGCTCCGCACCTTCCGATAGGGGCTCGACGGGCATGTCGATGTACGCCCCGGGCGCTGGGAGTCCGTCACGCCTGCCGAAGAAGGGGGTGCCTGCGCCACCGGCGAGCGACTTCGACCCCCGAAATGCAGACCGAGAGCCAGAGGACCCCAGCGGCGTAGCCGCCCACCACGTCGCTGAAGTAGTGGACGCCGAGATAGAGCCGACTCAGCCCAATGGCCACGATGAGCAGGGCGGCACCGACGTCGACCGCGACCTGCGCGCGCCGGCCATGGATCCAAAGCACCGTGAGCACGTAGGCGAGCATGCCGTAGCCGATCAGCGAGCCCATCGCGTGACCGCTGGGGAAGCTCCAACTGGCGTGATGGAGCACCGCGGCGGCATAGGGCGGCCGGGGGCGCCGAATCACCGCCTTCAGCGCCTGGTTGAGGAGACCACCCCCCGCGAACGCGGTCACCCAGCCACCAAGGATGACCCACTGGCGCTGGAACGCCAGGAGGAGCCCCACCCCAAGTGCCAACGCGGTCAGCGTCTCCGGCGAGCCGAGGAGCGTAATCCCGTTGGCGATGGCGTAGCCGATGGAGGTGGAATGCCGATGCAACCAGTCGAGGAGCGCTACGTCGAACTGGGTGAGCGGGTCATGATGGATCACGTCCTCAGTAATTCCGCCAAAGAACCACAACCCAGCGAGACTGATAGCGAAACCGATGGTGAGGTGCAGCCCCAAGTATTCCCCGCGTGCGAAGCGCGCCGTCACAAACGCGTACGCGCGCGGGTAGCGCTCCCTGAATTGCCGGAACGCGGGCGCAGCGGCCGCTCGCTGCCAGAGATGCTCCATACGCTCCACCCACGCCGCGCGTCTCGTCGCGAACCAACGCCACCCGACCACGAGCGCCACGACCACCGCTATGAGCAGGGCCCCGGCGAGCCCGGCTTGACCGATGTGGCGCTCGAGCCGCGGCAGATTGCGGCCGAACAGATAGCCCAGCACGCCCATGATCACCGCCCAGCAGATGCCGCCGAGCGCGTTGTAGAGCAGGAACGTGCCGTAGGGCATGCGCGCGGCTCCCGCGAGGACGGCTGCCCACGTGCGCAGGAGCGCCACGAAGCGACCAAGAAAGACCGTCTTGGGGCCGTGCCGCTCGAAGAAGGCGTGTGCGCTGGCAAGCGTCGCGTCGTTCAGATGGAGCAGGCGTCCGAACCGTTGCGCGAGGACGACGCCGCCTTTCCGTCCCAGCCAGTAGCCCCCGTTGTCGCCGATGACCGCCGCGACGGCCGCGGTGGCTACGACCCCAACGATCGAGAGCTGCCCGAGTGCCGCCAGGGCCGCCGCGGTCATCACGGCGGTCTCGCCCGGGAGCGGGATCCCGAAGCTCTCCACGGCGACGAGGAAGAAGAGCACGAGGTAGCCGTACGAAGCCACCAGGTCGTAGACCGTCCCATGCATGCGCGATCTCCGTGAAAACCCTTCACACAATCGGCTTCAGTCTCACCCTGGCGACGGCGCCCCGCTAGAGTCCGGTCGCCCAAACAGTCCCGATGAGGCATTCTTCGATGAGATGAGACGCCCGCCGCAGCCCCGACGGCGCGGCATCGAGAAGGTGCTCTCGGGAGGCCCGAGGCGTATGCTCGGGCGGGCGGACGTGACCCGCGCCTAGGGGGTCCGAG
>DATLKW010000393.1:0-4362 GCA_035538175.1 Gemmatimonadales bacterium
TATCTCCGGAAACCCGACCCATCAGCTTCCAGCTCTTCGTGAGGCTCTCGAGCGTGGCCTCGACCTGCGTCTGGACCGTCCCATCGAGCTGCACGAGTAGGATGCCGCTGATCGGGGCCGGCGCGGCGACCCGGAACTCGCGCGTGATCCGGGGCCCCGGTTCGCCCGCATACGTGTCGCCCACGTTGAGCGCCCACAGCGCCAGCACGGCACCGTTAAACAGGAACGACACGACAAATCCGAGCGCCAACGCCTGCACGCCCGCGGCGAGACCCACGGCGAGTGCGAGAAACACGTACACCGCGTCCTTCGTGTCCTTGAGCGTGTTGCGAAACCGCACGGCCGCGGCGAGCCCGGCAAGACTGAAGGCGAGGGCGAGGCTATTGCGAACCAGGGTCACGATGCCCGCCGTCGCGAGTGGCAACAGGATCACCGTATGCACGACCGAGGGATCCCACCCGCGCTGACGCTTGCTCAACATGTAGACCCACGCCACTGGGATCACGAGGAGCAAGGCGCCCGTCATGGCGAGGGCGGTGGCCACCGCGGGCGAGCTCGGGCCCGCGGCTGGCGATGCCGACGCTTCGTCCGCGGCGTCGTCTCCGGTCTCGACGGCCTTCCGCAACTGCCGGGCGCTCATGCCGGCGGCGAGGTCGTGGGAAACGGACGCTCGAACCGTGGGCGAGTAGCGCTCGAGCGTCAGGGTGGCAGCGACGAGCACCACGTAATAGAGCGCGAGCCCCAAGAGCGACCGGGTGAAGGGTGCCACGGTCAGGGCACGCCTACGCGGCATGAGCGGATGAACTCCCGCTCGGTCCTGCCGGCGTCGTCAATGGTGCGGTAGAACTCGTCGTAGTACTTGAGCGCTTGCTCGACCCGTTGGGGCTCGAGTCCGTCCAGGGTGCGGTACAGCGCGTAGATCGAGTCCTTCTGGAGCTTGAACGGAGCGAACGCTACCGCCAGCTCCTCCGGCGTGCGGCACGGTCCGCGGAAGAGCCGCTGGCGGACGCTCGTGATCCTGAGCCGGGCGTCGGGCTGCGCGTAGGGAGTCGCAATCACCCCCGACCAATCGAAATCGTAGGGCACCGGGTAGATGGCTAGCGTCGAGTCTCGGATCAGCACGATGTTGTGCAACCCCCAGGCGGACCAATCGGTGTTGGCGACCATATACTCGAAGACCGCGAGGAGGCCCAGCTGACCGAAATCCAAGTCGTCCTGCGTCGCCCCTTTTTCGGCCACGACGGTGGCCTGATTACGGCGCGCCATCCGGTCGTCATCCTCGAGAAAAAAGGCCCACCGGGTCTCGGGCTCCCGTTTGCCCCTCGCGTCCGCGTACGTCACGCGCACGAGCCGCACGCGAAAGCTGCGGTCCGTGATGCGATTGTAGAGACGGTAGATGAGATACTCCTCAAGGAGGTAATTCGCGTACGCCCGACTGCCGCGACACTGGACGACGAGCTTGAGGTTATGCTGGTGCGCGAACACCGTATGCCCCACCTGCGCGCGATCGAAACCGACCTTCAACGGCGGGTACGGACACGTCCGCAGGCGAAAGTGCCCGCGTGTGTGGAGCTGGACGTCGAGCTTGACACTGTCGGCCGGCGTCACGGCGTAGGCTAGTACGCCCGGATGGTCGTGCTTCTCCGTCCCACGCTCCTTGGCGATGGCGTCGAAGTCGGCGGTGAGGGTGACGGCGAGCGCGTCGCTTGCCTCGAAGAGGCGCGAGCGCTCGCTCGCGGCGACCGCCGTATCGACGGGCGTCGGTGCCTGCCATCGAGACCACAGCGGCGCACCGAGACCGTCTCCGGGCGTCACGCCGATCGCTGCGAGCGTCGCGAGCGCCATCCGCCGCATCACGTCTCCGCCGTCGCGGGTTCGGGAGCAACTTACGGGCCGCCGGGACACCTCGCCACCGGCGGGCACACCACCCTCAGCCCTGCGAGCAGACTCGCCGCGCCGGCGTAGGGAAGGGAGGGAGAGAGGAGAGGGAGGGAGGGAGGGGGGGACGCGATCCGAGCACGTCCCTCCGGGGCCGGCCACCCGATCGGCGAGGCAGGGTGGCTCTTAGGGCTCAGCTTCGCTCGGGCGCTCCGAGCGGTGGACGGTCTCGCGTCTGGGCGAGCAAGCGCTCGGCGAAGTCGACCCGCTCCTGAAGCTCGGCGAGTTGCGTCGCTTGGGCGGCGAGCGCGGCGTGCGTCTCCACCAACGCGCCCCGGTGTTGCTCCAGCTCTGCCTTGAGTTGGGCGAGCTGGGTCGCCGACGGCCCACGCCGCACGATGGCCTTGACGATTCCCGTTATCGTCGCGGACACGATTCCCGCCAGCGCGATCAAGAACAGCCCAGTTTCGAACGGCACGGGTCTCCCTCAAAGAGACAAACGCCGTCGCCCACTGGGGTCGTGGAGACGGCGCTGACGAAATAAGATCCCGCGCCGCCGCTGCCGCAATGGCGAGCGTGAGGCTAGGGGTCGCGTTCCCACCGCCACACCGGCCCGTCGTCAGGGTCCGTGACACCGCCGGCGAAACGAAACCCACACTTCGTGAGCACGCGGGTGGACGGATTCGCGACGGGCAACGTATGCGCTCGAACGAGCCGCACCTGCCCACTCGCAAACGCAAATGTGACTAACGCTCGGGCGGCCTCGGTAGCGTAGCCGCGGCCCTGAAAGCTCGGCGCGATGCCGTAGGCGATCTCGACCATGCCGTCATCCGGCGACCCCTTGAATCCCGCGCTGCCGATCACGGTACGGGTGTCGCGATGGACCACGAAGAATCCGTGATGCCACGGATCTGGCTCCGAAGCGGCTCGGAGGGCAGCGAGCCACGCCGGCGCGACCTCAACCGATACGAACCCTGCCCGCAAGCCTTCCGCTGCATGCAGGTCGACCATCTCCTCAAAGCGCTCCGGGTGATCGATCAGCGTGAGGATCTGCTGCGGTGTGGATGGGACGAGGGTAAGTCGGAGCGTCTCGAGGGCCATGTTACGGTACCGGTCGATAGCCTACGCGGTCGCGCAACGAGTCGGCCACGACGGGACGAATGTCGTCCGCCGTGTGCGGCACGCCGTCGGGCCCGGCGGAGAAGAGATCGTAGGTCGTGCCGTCCGGCGACCGGTGGTACTCGTACGTCCGCGGGATCCGAAACGGGCCTCCTGACTGGTCGTAGATGTTGATCAGGCGTCTCGGGATTGGGGTGCCCACGAGAAGGGGCAGGCTCGCCGGGTAGTGCCCGGTCTCGGCGTGATACTGCTCGATCTCGAGGACAAGTTTCGTCAAGTCTTGCCGCGTAAACGCTGCCTGCATGCGGGCGTACTCTCCCGGTTCGCCCGTTCGCAGCACGATCACGAGCGGGACCACCAGGTTAATGAGCGCACCGGCGGCGCCGAGGACGACGGCGAGCCGCGCGCGTGGCCGCTCGGTGACGAGGGCCCAGGTGACGGCCGCGGCGCCGAAGAGCACTCCCAACACCGGAACGAACGAGCAGCCGGCCACGAGCAGCAGCGGCCAGGCACGCTTCGGGGCGGTCGGTGTGCTGGACGTCACAAGCGCGCTAGCCCGCGCGAACGGGAAGGCGCCACTCGATTCCCGCTCGACCGTGCCCTGTGAAAAAGATCGGGGGGGCGACGCGGAAGACTTGCCACCGGCCCTCGACCCACTGAGCGGACGCCACGCCGATCGCGGCGCCAGCCGCCACATCGCTCAGCCAATGGTGATTGTCGTTCACCCGCGACCAGGCCGTTCCCGCCGCCGCACTCACGAGCAGCGCCGTCACCCAGGGCCGATGAATCTCGCCGGCGAGTGCGGTGGCAAGCGTGAACGCCATGGCGCTGTGCCCGGATGGGAACGCCGCCGCCCCTGAAAGTGGCTTGAAAGCGTACGGCTCGGTGGTCTCGTTGGGGCGCAGCCGCCCCACGACGAGCTTCGTCGCCACCGTAAGCACTCCGGCCACGACCAGAGACCCTGCCACCCGCTCCCCCGCTCCGCGAAGCGCCGGTCGGCGCGTCGCGAGGCCCGCGAGGAAAATCGCTGCGGGCACCGGCACGTACACCTCAGGCTCGCCTCCGGTGCGCAACACGGCGGCGACCTGGTCCTCCGCCGGCGACCGATGCTCCTGCGCTTCCGTTCGCACCGCGGCATCGAACGCGCTAAGTAGGACAAGGCCCCCGGCCACGACCGCTCCTTGCCACGCCTGGATTGCCACGGGGTGCCGTTCGCCGTTCTGCCCGAGGAGCGGCGTCGACGCGCCGAGTGCAAGCGCGCAGCGGAATGCAGTGTGACTCACGCGCGGAGGCGAGGCCCCCACACAGGGGACTGGCGCCCGCCCTGCGTCCCGTGTGGGCTGGGGCGTCGCGCGGGGCGCTCGA